>JAHDCG010000016.1:67007-70567 GCA_020629965.1 Saprospiraceae bacterium
GTCAACTGAAAACCGACAACGAGTCACCAAACAAAATTTTGCAAAATTACAACATGCGATTGCCGCTGATTTGCTCGGCTTTTTTCCTGCTTTTTCTTTCCGCAACGCCCGCCGCGAAAGGACAATCGCCTGTGCTTTCTCCTCATTTTTCCGCTTATAAGCCCGTCTTAGACGGACACCTCGACGAGACCGCCTGGCAGCAGGCAGCCGTCACCGACTCTTTTATCATGCACTTTCCGCACGATGACCGGGTCGCAGGTTCGCAGTCACGGGTGCGGGTGATTTACACGAAAACGCACTTATACATCGGCGTGTTTTGTTATAGTTCCGATGAGGGAAAGTACGCCGTGCAGTCCGTCAAACGCGATTTTTTGTTTGAAGAAAACGATGCCTTTTCCGTCATTTTAGACCCCTACGGCGATGCGGTCAGCGGCTACGCTTTTACCACCAATCCTTACGGAGCGCAAAGCGACGGCATCGTGGATTTGGGCGGTGTGAAAGGCGTACAGAATAACTGGGACGCGGTCTGGGAAGTAGAAGTATTTCGGAATGAAACCGAAAATTGGTGGTCGGCGGAGTTTGAAATTCCGTTCAAAAGTCTGCGGTTTGCGGATGAAAAAAACTGGCTGATAAATTTTGCGCGCAACGATTTACGACAAAACGAAGTCTCCGTTTGGTCGCCCGTACCGCGTGCCATCGACCCGAATACTTTGGCGAAAGCGGGTTGGCTGCAATGGGAAAAAGCACCACAGCGCAGGGGTGCGAACATTGCTTTTTTGCCCTACATTGCCGCCGAAGTCGATAAAAATTACGAAGAAGAAACGCCGCGCGCCTCCCGTCTGCGGGCGGGTGCCGATGCCAAATTCGCGCTCACTTCTTCCCTCTCCTTAGACCTCACCTACAATCCCGATTTTTCGCAGGCCGAAGTCGATAGACAGGTCATCGACCTCAGCCGCTTTGAGTTGCGCTACCCCGAAAAACGTCCGTTTTTTCTCGAAAACAAAGACCTTTTCGCCAATCTCGGCAACAGCCGTGTGCGCCCCTTTTTCTCAAGGCGTATCGGCGGGGTCGGCGCACAACCCGTGCCCGTGCTGTACGGGGCAAGGCTGTCGGGCAGGGTGTCCAAAAATTGGCGTATCGGACTGATGAACGCCCAAACCCGGGGCGAATCTTCGGTCGATATTTTGCCGCAAAACTACACGGTCGGCGTGGTGCAACGCAGCGTTTTACAAGGTTCCAATCTCACTTTTTTCTTAGTAAATACCCACGCATTTGAGGCGTTTTCGCCGATAGAAAACGCCTACAATCGAGTGGCGGGCGCGGAGTTCGACTACCGCTCACCCGACGGTAAATGGAGCGGCAAGACCTTTTATCACCGTTCTTTTGACGGAGAAAAATTGGAAAATAACGCTGCTTGGGACATTAAAATGCGCTACAAAACCGCAAAATTCAATACCTTTTTCGGAGTCGATGCCGCCGACGAAAACTACCTGACGGATATGGGTTTTGTGCCGCGCTTATATCACCGCAATCCGTGGTCGGACACCTTAGCGCGAGTCGCTTACCGGCAGTTTCGCGCCAACGGTTGGTATCGCATTTTTCCCGAAGACAAGACTTACAAAATCGACTATTTCGGTTTTGAATGGAGCGGAAATTTGTACACGCAACCCGACCTGATTTATCAGGAACACAACCTCCAACTGACCGTCGCGGCGCAGTGGCTCAACCAAAATCGGCTGTCCTTTGCTTGGGGAAATTACGCGCCGGTGCTTTTCTATCCCTTCGAAATCGACGGCTTAGACCTCGCCGTACCCGCCGGTTTGTATCGCGGCAGAGGCATAGAAACCGAGTTTCAGACGGGACTGCGCGGTAACTTTTTCGGGCGGGCAAAAATCAGATACGGCGGTGAATACGGCGGCAGGAAATTGAGCCTCGGCGGCGAGTTATTTTATCGCAGCCCGCCGTGGGGTTTGTTTGCCGTCAACGTTTCGCGCGAGTCGCTGACCGATTTTCCCGACGAGTTCGGCGCGGCGGATTTCACCCTCATCGGCTCCAAAATCGAAGTGTCTTTTAACCGCAATTTTTCGCTCACCGGCTTCTTACAGTACAACACGCAACTCGACAATTTTAACATCAATACCCGTCTGCACTGGCGACTCAAAGCCCTTTCCGACCTGTTTATAATTTATACGGACAACTACACGGCGGAAAGTCTGAACGTGAAAAATCGAGCACTTGTGGTAAAATTCAGCTACCGCATCGGAATTTGAAATGGTTGGTAGTTGATGGTTGGTAGTTGGTAGCAGCGACAGTTTTTTTTTTGCTTAGGTCAAAATTTCATAATCATCCGTTTCCGTCATCTCTTAGTCTATCCGAACATCTCACTTCCCTGTTGCGTTTCATAGACCAAAGGCGATAGGTTCAATAATCTTATCGTCTCGCGTTTCACTCACCTTTATTGTTTTTCTCCGATTTTTATTTCCTGCTTTTCAAAGCATTTTTCGGTTTGTCAAAACAAAGCCGGGTGACGCGTAATGCAAGATTTTCTAACCAAAAAGATTTTTACAACATGAAAAATTATTCAATCTTAGCTCTGCTTTTTCTTTCCCTCTTTGCGATGTCCTGCGATGACGACGAAGACATTATCGACGACGTGATCAATTTTCCCGATACCGCGTTGATTAACGTAGAAAAAACGACCTCCTTTGCCCAAACCGTTGCCGACCTCGAAACAGCAATTGAAGCCAACGGATTCAACCTCGTCACCACCGTTGACCACGCTGCCGCTGCGCAAAATGCGGGCTTGACTTTAGAACCGACGACCGTGATGATTTTCGGAAACCCGATGGGCGGTACGCAGTTTATGCAGCAAGACCAACGCACGGGAATCGACCTGCCGCTGAAGGTTTTGGTGATGCAGCAAGGCGACGATGTGGTGGTCAGCTACTACAATGCGGAGACGATTACCGACCGCTACGAAATTGATGATTTGGACGATTTAATCAATAACGTCAACGAAAATTTGGCAACAATCACGGGCAGCAACAACCCCGAAGAAGAAGGTGAATTGTTGGACGCGGCACTCTTTCTGAAAACGGAAGAAACCGAGCGCGAATTTGACGACGTGTACAGCACCGTAAAAAGCGGTATCGAGTCACGCGGCTTTACGGTCGTGCAGGAAGTCGATCACGCGGCAGCAGCGGCGAGCGTCGATTTAGACCTGCGCCCCACAAAACTTATCATTTTCGGAAATCCCGAAGGCGGCACGCAACTGATGCAAGCCGAACGCCAAATTGCCATCGACCTGCCCCTCAAAATTTTGGTGTGGGAAGAAGCAGACGGTGATGTCAATGTGTCACACTACAGCACGGATTTTTTGGCGCGTCGCTACGACATCGACGGGTTGGATGATTTGAGAGATAATGTGGACGATATGCTGGAGGAGATTGTGGATGAGGCGACGGATGAGTAATTTTGAGATGTTAGATTTTAGACGTTAGACTTTTTAGGAATTTGTGAATGAGTTTACCGTTGAAAATAAAAACTTTATAAGTTATTTT
>JAHDCG010000137.1 GCA_020629965.1 Saprospiraceae bacterium
CCGGTCGATTAAAATCGACCCTACCCCCGCAACAACATCAAAGTCATATCATCAAACTGTGTCAGTTGATTCAACTGCATCATCTGCTCGAATTTTCCTTCCCAATCGTCTGCGTGATTGACTAAATCCAACTCTTGCCGAAAGCGTTTGCGATTTTCGGAAACGCCGTCGGACATCAGAGCAAAAGAAATGCCCGGGCGCAGCTCGCCGCCGTCTTTGACCTGCGCGGGCAGCAGGTCGGTCTGCATTCGGAAGGGGCACTCCGGGGTCAGGTCTTCGATTTCGTTATTTTCAAATTTCAAAATCAAACTGTCGCCGATGCCGAAGTAATAATAACAATTCTTTTGCTTGTCGATAATCACCGAAACCAAAGTCGTCAGCATCCCTTCGCAGGCACCTTTTGTCCAATAAATGCGCGCGTAGCTTTTCATCAGACTGTGCGCAATGCCCTCTTTTACGCCCAAATTCCGGTACTCGTTGAGGTAGAAATATTCGAGGTCTTGACAAATCTGCTCGGAGGCTTTCCAATCGCAGGCATTACCGCCCACACCGTCGGCGACGCTCGCAATGATGATGTTTTTGTCTTCGTAGAAATTAAAATTATCGCCGTTTTTCGTTTTCCCTTTCGCGGGAATGCTTTTGACAAGGTGTCGCATGGTTTAGTTTTTTATGGTTCTTTTTCTTCCGTCAATATTACGGCTCTTGCATCTGAATTCAAAATTCGGCGGTTATTTCATTTCAAAAAAAAGTAAGGAAGACATTTCAAAAAAAACCTCAAAATCCTGCCTGCCTCTCAAGGTCAATCCTGTCCGAAAAAATTAGAGGCAGACAACTCGCGTCATCTGCCTCGATTAATCATTTTCGTTCATCAATAAAACGAAATCCGCAATGCTTCATCAAGAAGTCGATGCGCCCCCAACATTTGTTGCCGAGCGGCTCGGTCTTTTTGGTAATAACTACAAACCGAAACTCGGAAGAAATATCCCCCAATTTCGCGTTTTTGTGCAATCCGACACTCGGATGCACTCTACGACTTTTGTCGTTGTACTCACTAAATCGAACTCCCTTTTCCCACAAAACCTGCAAGCAGAATTTCAATTTAAAAGTACCGTCCGGATACCTATTAACGCTTTCCTTTTCGGAACAGACGCGCGCTAAATCAACGGCAGGAGTATAAAAACTCATAATGTCAAAGCTGTATCAGCCTTGAGGCGGAGGATGTCCGCGCGGATTGTTTGTAGTTTGCATGATGAAATTGATTTTAGTTTTTTCCGGCTTTCCTCGATTTTAGTTTTTTTGATTTTTTGGTGTCCGGGGGTAATAAGCAGGATTTTTGCGAAATAGTTCCCGAGGTGAGAATAATTATTTTTTTCTTCAAAATAAGCTGCCTGTTGCTCCAAACATTCCGCATCGTTCCTGTCTTTTAGCGTTATGCAGATAAAATCAGAAGAAACTCCTTATCTATGAAAATCACCCGGTCCTTCGCCCGCACCTTCCGAAACAAAATCAACCGAAACCCCGGCTGCGCCGCCGAACTCACCCGCCTCTCCTACCAAATTTTCCTCTCCGACCCGCAGGCTGCCCGCCGGCGCGGCGTGTACTTCTGCGGTCTGAAACCCTACGGTAATCGCATGACGGTTTATGCGCCGCCCGTAGATTTACCGCCGAATTTTTCGACCTACCGCGATGCGCCGCAGTCGAGCAGATTTTACCCGACGGCGCGGCGCGTCATTCGCAAGGCTTTGAACAGTACGCTCGGTCCGGAGGCTCCCTTCGAGGCAGCACTTTGCACCAATTGGTTTTTTGCGCGTGCCGCTGACAGTAAGCAGTTGAAAGACTTGGGTTGGGAGTTAGCTGACTTTGCCGAATATCACAAAGTGCTGTTAGATTTTTTTCGTCCGCGTCTCATTGTTTGTGCGGGCAACGGGGCGTTCAGTCCGTACCGGGGTATGTGTGATTTGCTCGATTTAGCGACGACAAAAGAACTGCCGGGCGAAGGAAAAACGCGGATTAAAATTGCGGACGCAGCGGATTTTCGCGTAGTAGGCTTTCCGCATTTCAGTCGGTTTGGAGTGAGTGAGGAGAAGTTGGAGGAGGTGTTTGATTGACCTCCCGACAGTGAGTATCGATCGCTTCAGTTCCGACAGAACAGCAAACATCTTCTGCCCGTCAGCGTTCTGCCTGCGAATAATTCAGAGGATAATTTCTTTCGCAATTTCACCATGAAAAAATACCCGCAAACTCCCGACGGTCGCCATTTCATCGTTAACGGCCGCAAGTGGCGCAGTACCGACCCGACCATCCCCGAGCCGCTGCGCCAACAACTCGTCAACGTACTGATGAAAGCCCGCAGCGACGTCGGCACCGCCAAGCGTAAAGACGATGAAGCCTTGGAAAAAGACGCCCGCAGCCGCGTCAATGACGCCAAAATCGCCCTCGGCGAGCGCGGCGAAAAGTGGTGGGAACCCTACACGGACGCGGGTCTGCGCCAACGCATTGCCTGCACGATACGCACGCTGCTGCGCGGGCGCGATGCCGATAAATCCATCTGCCCGAGCGAGGCGGCACGCTGTATCGGTAAGGACGAAACGTGGCGCGACTTGATGCCGACGGTGCGTGAGGTTGCGGTAGAATTAGCGAAAGAAGACGTTCTGAAGATTACGCGGGGCGAGGAGGTTTTGGTGCCGGAGGAGCTTGGGAAGGGGGCGGTGCGGTTGCGGCGGGGGGAGGGAGGCAGATTAAGAGGAAGGTAAGGAGTTGAAGTTTTGTGGTCTTGAGAATTAAAAATTTGGGTAGAGCGTAAGGCTGCCGGCTATCAGAGCCAACAGCCTTATGCACTAACATTTTATTAGAAATTTTGAGAATTTTTACTGAGATAATTTGCGCCTCCCTAAAAGCCAAACTTTTGCAGTATTTCGACTTTCCTTTTCTTGAATTCGGCTTCTGTGTATTGTACTGCTTGATTTGAATTTAGCGGCATCCCTACGATAACACTATATTCATTCCAGGCGTGACAATCTCCGAATACGCCTCTTTTTATTCTGTAAAGTCGTCCGTTCAGAAATTTTCCCGGATTGGTACCTGATAGTGCAGCGGTGACACCGTCATAGCCCGGAAAATTGGTATTCTCTACCCACCATTGCTGTGGATTATAAACCTCCGAATTATTTTTACATTCAAGATTTGAACTTTCGACTTCACAAACAGCCCAAGCTCCTTTATTACACTTTGAACTAAGTTTGGACTCTACATCAACTGTAAAATAGCCGTTTTGCGGATTAAGTAATGCTGTAAACTTTGCTACTTCTACAGGGCATTTTTTTCTTACTATCAATGCAATGTCATCAAGAGCTAAATCATTTCCGTCACCGTGTTTATCCTGATGTAATACTATTTGAATCTTGAGATTGCCGTTTCCCGTTCCTCGATAATTGAATGCTTTTTCTACTGTCATCCAATCGCATTTACCGTTCGGTGTATTTATGTCCTTATTCAAAATATCCTGATTCATGCCGCCATTAGTAAAAATGACATCAAGTTTTGGTCGTGTGGGAAAGCCTACTTGACTTAAGTTCTTAGCTTTAAAACAAAATTTATAGTCTGTCCAAGTATTAATTTTAAAGTCTTGTTCCCAAACTACTTTTTTCTCGGGTACAGGGTCTCCGCCTCGTTGAAGAGGACTACCGCCTGTCTGTCCGTTAACGGCTAAAAAGTAACCTTGACTCGAATTACAGGTAGAAGGGTCTTGTACACTGTCCCAACTGTTGCTGATTATCTCCGCCTGCGCACCTGTGATGATATTATATTTTCCGGGTACTACCGCTCCGGAACTCACATCGTCTGTATAAATAAATTCGCTTGCAAACTCGGTATTTAAGAATTCAAAACTCGGATTACGCACCAAATTTTTGCCCGGGCAGCAGAACTTGGTATTATCTCGACAATTGAAAAAATAAACTTGCGCACCTCCGTTTGGGCTTACAGTAACACTTTTGCTGCTGCCGTGATTGTCGGCGGGTCGCCAACCCGATTTGCCTTGCTCCTGCACGGTATAGTTACCCGCTTCTACGCCGTTAAAAAATGCCTCTCCGTTACTATCCGTTTCTTTAGTTTGTACCACCGCGCCGTTAGTATTTTTTAATACAAAAGTCCATCCTGCTCCGGGCGTATCTCCTCTGTCTCGCTTACCGTTACAGTTTTCCTTTTCTAATATCTTCTGAACGGACACAAATCCGCTTTTTTTACAACAGTTTCGAGAAGGATTCTGTAGATAAGCCGATCGGGTTGCAGACTCTATACTTCCTTTTACGACAAAACCGGTACCTCCTCCTCCGATATTAACTAATTCAAATTCAACAAAGTAACTTCCGGCATTCAGAGTTAAATCGGTATCGAACGGAGTATCCGTGTTATATGCGTGATTTCCGGTAATTTCCTTACTATACATTAAAGCTCCTGAACTGTCGTAAACTTTAATTGCACCGGCATCGTCTGCACGCATTAAGCCGCTTATTTTCACCTTATCTCTTCTACACAAACAAAAATTACGTCTAAACCGCCACGGTTGACCTCGATAAAGATTATTGGGTTCAAATCGTGGATTGCTGATAAAAGACAGAATACCTGCACCACTGATATCATTCCAACCTGACTGATACTTTCTGATGACATATGCATTCGGTATAGTTACGGGGTGAGTTTGACTGTCATTTACGGGGGGATAGTTGACCAAACGCCACACTCCGTCCATACTCCCTACGGTCAATAAAGCTCCGGTTTGCGGATTAATACCGGTACTGATGTTTAGGCTTGTTGTTCCCGCACAATCGTTTGTGCTGCATCTTTTATCTATGACCGCCGTAGCCGGTCTTTGCTTTTTCTTGACAGGAGTTTGTGCATTTGAACTCACACTCGTACAGAAAAGCAGTACCAGCATTACAGTGTAACGCGCTAAGAAATTTTGTTTCATCGTAAAAAAATTTTATGGTTAAAAAAGGGGTGTCTTCAAGTATAGTGCAACTAAAAAGAACAGCACAAACATACAAAGCACCCCCGCCTCCCGTTCTCGAAAATGTAAATGCCCCCCCGACCGATTCAAATTCGCCCGCTTTCGATTCAAATCCGATTCTCATGCTTTCCTCATTATGCTTACCTTTGCCTTGATAACCCTCTAAAAACATAATTTTGACTGTTAAAAAGTTCTTGACAGTAATCCTGCTCACCTTGACTTGTGCTCTCTCTGCACAACAAAACCCTCAATTTCATTTTGAAAATTACGGCACACAAGACGGCCTACCCAGCCCGGAGATACATTGCGCTTTAGAAGACAGCAGCGGCTATATGTGGTTTGGAACGGACAGCGGTGCGGCTCGCTTCGACGGCTATACTTTCGAGACTTTCGGTACCAAAGAAGGATTGGGCAGCCCCGTGGTCTTAGAAATATACGAAGATAAAAAAGGCAGAATTTGGTTGAGTACCATGACCGGTCACGTTTATATTTGGGACGCCGGCGTTATTAAACCGTGGAAATACAATGCAAAAGTCCGGCAGTATGCGACTGATGTCAGCAAAGCAAGTCTAAAATTTTTAGCGGAAAACGAGACTGCATATTTTGAATTAAGCGGTTTCGGGTTTGTCGTCATTGACGCAACCGGAAAAACGGATACCATAGCCGGTAGTCTCGCCGGCGGCTCTGTCGCTTTTAAGATACCTCATACTTTGTCTTATATTTACGCAGGAATTTACAAACATCATTGGGCAAAGTATTATGATGAATATACAGAAATGAAATCATCCGGACAATGGTCGATCGAGGTTATCGATGGTACAAATAACGACAGATTACTCCTTCCTATGTATAAAAACTCCGCTGTTGCGGAATATGCATTAGGTACGGAGTCCGGATTACTTTTTTTTCATCACGGCGGTGTAAATTATATCGAGCAAGGTAATTTGTCGTGGAGTATAAAATTTCCTTTCGCTGTCACACACGCCGTTTTAAATGATGACAACAGCTTATGGATTTGCCTCAATAATGCTAAGGGTTTACGCCGTTATGAAAATAAAGAAAAACTGCGAACCAACGGAGCCTATGAGCAGTACCTTGCCCAAGAGTCCGTCAGTTGCATAGTCGAAGACCGACAAGGAGGATACTGGATAACTACTCTGAATAACGGTGTGTTTTATTGCAAAAATCCCAAAATTTCCGTTTATAACACCGCAGCAGGATTACAGATAGACGATGCTACCTCCGTTGCTTTTAAAAATGATTCTGTCTTTTACATCGGATTAGAAAACAGCGCTATTGCAGAAATTAATCGGCAATCGAATAAAGTTTCTCTGTTACCGCCTATTTATCGTAATTACCAACCGCAAAGTCTGTATTTCGACACTTTACGAAATCGACTGTACAGCCATATGTCTTCGTATGTCGATGGTGAGTGGAAGCATGCATTTTTCTTTGATGAGTCGAGGCGTAAAGAATTAATCTACAACATGCACAGACCAATAGCTGCGGTGACCAATAGTGAAATTTATTTTAGCGGAAATTCCGGTCTGAAAATTTATTACAAAAATACAGGTATAATTAACAGTATTGAACCGTCAAAAAATAAAACCCGAACTTATGATGTCTGCTCAGATTACAAGAATACAAAATGGGTCGGTACAGACAAGGGACTGCAAATTCTTAGCGACGACTACAATCTTCTTCCCCCTCCGCATCCTCACCCCTCTTTTCATATCCGAGTAGAAGCGATAGAGCAATTACCTGACAGTACTTTTGTTTTCGGCACGAAGGGCTTGGGCATCACGTTTTGGAAAGAGGACAGTATTGTTAACTTGACGACCGACGACGGTTTGACCTCGAATATGATTGAAAATATCTACGCGGACGAGCCGGGCGTCGTATGGATAGGAACTTTGGCGGGATTGAACAAAGTCACGCGCGACGGTCAAGGAAACTACAACATTCGACAGTTCAATGTCACGACCGGGCTTCCGTCAAATGAAATAAACGAGGTCAAATCTTACCGCGACGAATTGTGGGTGTGTACCACTAAAGGTTTAGTAAGACTGCACGAGCATGAAGAAGAAAAGACGGCCAAGGCTCCGGTTTTACAGAAAATCACTTTAAACGACACGTTACCGGTGCACGACAGTCTCGCTGTTTTTTCTTTCGATCATAATAATTTCAACTTTCGGTGGCTGACTCTGAATTTTCGACAAAACGGCAGAATACCCTATCGTTACCGCTTGAATGTCAAACAAAAATGGACATATACTACTAATCTGACGGCAGACTACCCCGCACTGCCGCCGGGTAATTACCGATTTGAAGTACAATCTCAAAACGAAGACAAATACTGGAGCGAAAGCACACCCTATGCTTTTATCGTAAGACCGCCGTGGTTTGAGACTTGGTGGTTTAGCGTACTGCTTACTACCCTCGGCGGAACGCTGATTTATATGTTCTATCGCTCGCGGGTACGGCGATTGGTCAAAGAAAATAACGTGCAAAAGCAAATAGAAAATCTGGAAAAATCTGCCTTACAGGCACAGATGAATCCGCATTTTATTTTCAATTGCCTGAATTCTATCCAAAATTACATTCTACAAAACGACAAAAAAAAGGCGGTCGAATATCTCAGTCGCTTTGCTAAATTGGTACGTCTCAACTTAGCCGCATCTGTACGCGGCAAGATAAATATAGAGGAGGAAGCGTTGCTTTTAGATAATTATTTGGCTCTGGAAAAAGAACGTTTTAATCACGCATTTACCTACCGCATAGACCTGCCCGAATCGGTGCGAAGTGAGAATTTTGAAATACCGCCGCTACTCATTCAACCCTATGTAGAAAATGCCGTCCTGCACGGACTCAACGGTCGATTAAGAGACGGAGAAATTACGGTCACCTTTTCTTCACAAGACAACCTGCTGTGTGTCCGCATAAAAGATAACGGAACCCCTATCGACACGCACAAATACAATCGGCACACCTCAAAAAAGCACCAATCTTTCGGCATGAGCCTGACCAAGAAAAGATTGATACTGCTGAACGGAAAAGATACCGTTATCATCAAAAAACCGGACTTTTCTTCCGCTCATAATAAAGGGACGGAAATCATCATAAAACTCAAAATAACCAAAGCATGAATTTTTTAACCGCCGTTATCGTAGATGATGAAAACAATGCCGGACAAGCATTAGAATCTCTGCTTGATTTATACTGTCCTGAAGTAACCGTCTGTGCACGTTGCCTCAATTTATCCGATGCCGTTATAAAAATCAACAGTTTACGTCCTGACTTGGTCTTTCTGGACATCAATGTCGGTGAGCAAAACGGTTTTGATTTACTGGATGCAGTAGCCTATCAAGATTTTCAAACAATATTCAGCACTGCACACACCGAGTACGCAGTCAGGGCTTTCAGAGTCAATGCGACGGACTACCTGCTCAAACCGATATGTCCGGATGAATTAAAAGCGTCCGTTCGTAAAATCAAGCTGATAAAAGAAAATAAATCCTTGTCCTCTTTAGTAGTCCCTGAGCAAGTAATTGAGCCGGATACTCCTAAAACAATTACTCAACTTACTGTTTCCACCCTTGAAGGTATTTACGTTATTGCGGTAGCGGATATATTACACATCGCGGGCAGCGGCAATTATTCAACCTTCCACCTTAACGGCGGCAGTAAAATTACGGCTTCAAAAAGTTTGAAACATTTTGCAGGCAAACTACCCGACGACAGCTTTTTTAGATCTCATCAATCCTACCTTGTTAATCTCAAATATATCAAAAAAATTCTCTCGCAAGACTCTGTTATTCAACTGAAAAACGACAGCTATGTACCCCTTGCGCAGTCCCGAAAAAGCGGTTTATTAAATAGCATAAATCTGTTTACGCGTTGAATATTTTTTTTCATGAAGAAATATCGACTTCCACAAAAATTCCAACCTCCCGCACATTCCTTACCAAATCCTCAAAAGTCTCCCGCTTGCGTATCAAATGCGCCTTGCCTCGATAGACCAACACCTCCGCCGGGCGGTAGCGGCTGTTGTAATTGCTCGCCATGCTGAAACAATAGGCACCCGCATTGTGCAGACACAAAATGTCGCCTTCGTGTACCTCCGTCAGTTTACGATTGACACCGAAAGTGTCCGTCTCGCAGATGTAGCCGACGACCGTGTAAATGCGCGTGCGACCGACCGGATTGCTGATGTTCGTAATCTCGTGGTGCGCGTCGTACAGCATCGGGCGAATGAGGTGATTCAAGCCGCTGTCGATACCCGCAAAAACGGTGGACAGCGTTGTTTTGACTACATTTGTTTTAACCAAAAAGAAACCCGACTCGCTGACCAAAAACTTGCCCGGTTCAAAAACCATGGTTAAATCTCGCCCGTAGTCCGCACAAAAATCCGCAAAACGCGCAGAAATTTTTTCGCCGACCGCCTCGATGTTCGTCGCATTGCCGCCGGGATAATACGGCACTTTAAAACCGCTGCCGAAATCCATATAGTCCAAATCCGGAAAATTCTGCGCCGCCGCCATCAGTATTTCCGCGCCGCGCACAAAGACCTCCGCGTCCAAAATGTCGCTGCCCGTGTGCATGTGCAGCCCTTCGACCCTGATGCCCGTTGCCTCGACGACCCGCAGCACGTGCGGCACTTGGTGAAAAGAAATCCCGAATTTCGAGTCGATGTGCCCCGTCGAAATTTTGGAATTACCGCCCGCCAAAATGTGCGGATTGATGCGCACGCAAACCGGAATATCGGGATATTTTTGCCCGAATTGCTCTAAAATACTAATGTTGTCGATGTTGATGCGCACGCCGAGTTCGGCAGCCAAAGACAGCTCGTCGATGCTCACGCCGTTGGGTGTGTAAAGAATGTCCTGCGGCGCAAAGCCGGCGAGCAGCCCCAGGCGAATTTCCTGTATCGACACACAGTCCAAACCCGCGCCGAAACCACGCAATAAGCGCAAAATATTGAGGTTGGTATTAGCTTTACAAGCGTAGTTAAACTTCGTTTTTGGGTAGGTAAAAGCGTCGTTAATACGGTTCCATTGTCGCTCGATGATGTCGCCGTCATAGACGTAAAGCGGGGCGTCGTATTCGGCGACGAGGTCGAGCGGGTCGATGCCGCCGGAGAGTGTATAGCGATTATTTTCTAAAGTCATTATGATAATTTTCTTGTGCGAATGAATTTTCGGAAGCGTAAAGATAGGAGAACCCGAGATTATTGAGCGAAGTTCATTTTTCGGGAAAATACGAAGGGCAGGGATCGGAGTCGGCCGGTTCGGGGATTGGTTCGATAAGGTTTTATCGGCTATGGTTACGGCAGTAATAATCAACGAAATTAAACCGCAGACTTCAAGACCGGATAAAACCAACAATATTTGACATTCAGGAAAATCGACAAAAAAAAGGAAACAATAACAACTAAAATCCAAACTCTCTCCCAAAATGAGTAAAATTTAAGAAATTTCAGCAAATTATTTATTGAAAATTTCCTTTTCCGATTATTTATATTACATTTGCTGTGTAATCATTTCCAATAACCGATAATAAGTTCGCTCCTCCCTTTGCAAACTTATTATTTCAAAAACCTAATCATGAAGAAAATTCTCTTCTCTTCTCTTCTCTTCTCTTCTCTTCTCTTGTGTTTTAATCAAGTCCACGCTCAGCAAGACATTGACGAAGAGCACATTACTCTCAATTACAATTTCAATACTAATACTTTGTCTGCGACTTACGACGAATGTCGAGACCCCTGTACACGAACTAACGATAGGTTCTGTGACAGAGAGGATTGTATTGATAAATGCGTGGAAAATTTTCAGAACGGTACAATTTCAGGGATTTCAGAGTTGGCTAATTGTATCGAAGGGTGCGGGCCGGCTTTTGGTTCGGGTACACAGCGAACTGCGGTTGGTTTTCAAGCTGCCTATCTCGCTGCTTTTAATAATATTCCGTTTAATCCTTTTGACGGAACAGTCGAACAAATCGACATTTCTTTCACACCTGTGACAAACGGAGAAATTAACATTCCGAGTGTAACTCCACAGTCACCTTGGCCACAAATTTATCAAGGTAACAATACATGTTTTCTTTTATTCATCAGGGTTTTCTACGACGATCAAACTTTCTGTGAATTTGTAGAAGTAAAATGTAATTTGGTCGGATAACCAAACATAAAATACGGTAAAAAGTAAAACTTTTTATCAAAGAATAGTGAATTTAAAGTTAATCATTGAATGACAATGCATTAAAAATCGCTTTTAGTATTTGTGTAACGTTATTCATAAAACTCAATACGATGTCAAAATTAAAAATCTTTCTAAAATTTCTTTTTCTGATTTTTCTCATCTCTGCCTGCAATAATTCAGAAGAGGGAGTATTCGTTGAACCGACCCAAACAAACGGGTCGCATCTTAGCATTGATGTAATCCTAAATCATTTGCCGGCAGAACTAAACAGCAACAACAAAGCAGTTTACAAATCGGAAGTCGGTGAACTGAAGAATATGACTATATTTGAAAAAAATTTAGTCGTAGAACACAACGGCACGGAGTTCGGTGACTATACCTCGGACAAAAGGGAAATATCTCTTTTCGAGGAAAATGACCTCGCTGCCGGTATTGCTTTGCACGCAAATACCAACTATGTACCCGGTAAAACTACAGTTGCAAGAAGTTTATCTGTGCATTTAGCTTTTCTTAATCCGGCAGGTATGGCTTTTTGGATGGTATCTTTTGACGAAAACGGTCCGATAATAACACCTGTCGATGATTTTCAACCTACACTTACATTGAACGGTCAAGTTTTTAAAGACTGCTACGTCATAAACGGAACAAACACCGATGCTTTTTCCGAAATCATAGTCAATCTTGAAATCGGCGTCGTAGCTTTCCGCGACATCAATAACGAACTATTTGTTTTTCAGGAATACGTGCCGCAGTAAGTCATGACAGAAAAGTTAAATCTCAAAAAAGCGATTGTTTGTCATAGGCAAGCAGTCGCTTTTTCATTCTCAAAACCACCAAAAATTCTGTCCGCTCCTCCAATTTTTCCTCCCGCCAAATAAAATTTTTCCGCCCTTAAAATTTCTGCTTTATTTTGTCAGATGTTCTGTCGAAAATAGCTACCTTTGCGCCGATTTTCGGAGGGTGAACAGAAAGTATCGCCCCGAAAATTTAAAACAAATTCAAATTAACTCATAAATACTGCATCGAATATGGCAAATGTCGGGCGCGTAAAACAGGTCATCGGACCCGTTGTTGACGTATCTTTTTCAGGTGAAGGGGTAAAATTACCCGAAATCTTTAACGCATTGGAAATCGACCGTGAAAGCGGCGGTAAACTCGTGCTCGAAGTGCAGCGTCACCTCGGTCAAGACTCCGTGAGAGCCATCTCCATGGACTCTACCGACGGTCTTACGCGCGGTGCGAAAGTGACCGATACGGGCAAAGCAATCGCGATGCCGATCGGTGAAAAAATCAAAGGTCGTTTGTTTAACGTTGTCGGCGAGGCCATCGACGGTATCAATGTTATCGAAAAAACGGAAGCGGCGCGTCCCATTCACGCTAAGCCTCCGCGCTACGAAGACCTCTCTACCGAGAAAGAAATTCTCTTTACCGGTATCAAAGTTATCGACCTCATCGAGCCTTACTCGAAGGGTGGTAAAATCGGTCTCTTCGGAGGTGCGGGTGTCGGTAAAACCGTTTTGATTCAGGAGTTGATTAACAACATTGCGAAGGGCTACGACGGTATCTCCGTTTTTGCGGGTGTCGGCGAGCGTACCCGTGAGGGGAACGACCTCATGCGCGAGATGATTGAAGCGGGTATCATCAATTACGGCGACGACTTCAAACACAGCATGGAAGAAGGCGGTTGGGACTTGTCGAAAGTCGATATGAAAGCCCTCGAAACTTCTAAAGCAACCTTCGTTTTCGGTCAAATGAACGAGCCTCCCGGCGCACGTGCGCGGGTAGCTTTGTCGGGTCTGACCATGGCGGAATACTACCGCGACGGCGACCTCAGCGACCCGACCGGCGGTCGTGACATCCTCTTCTTTGTCGATAACATCTTCCGTTTTACCCAAGCGGGTTCGGAGGTATCGGCACTTTTGGGTCGGATGCCTTCGGCGGTAGGTTACCAGCCTACTTTGGCGACGGAAATGGGTCTTATGCAGGAGCGGATTACCTCTACCAAGCGCGGTTCGATTACCTCGGTACAGGCGGTATATGTACCGGCGGATGACTTGACTGACCCGGCACCGGCGACCACATTTGCGCACTTGGATGCGACAACGGTATTGTCTCGTAAAATTGCGTCTTTGGGTATTTACCCGGCGGTGGATCCTTTGGATTCTACTTCACGTATTTTGGAGCGCAGCATCGTCGGCGACGAACACTACGACACGGCACAGGCGGTGATGCAGATTTTGCAACGCTACAACGAGTTGCAGGACATCATCGCCATTCTCGGTATGGAAGAGTTGAGCGACGAAGATAAAAACGTCGTTTCGCGCGCACGCCGCGTACAGCGTTTCTTGTCGCAGCCGTTCCACGTAGCCGAGCAGTTTACGGGCTTGAAAGGTGTCTTGGTACCGATTGAAGAAACTATTCGCGGCTTCAAAATGATTTTGAGCGGTGAAATGGACCAATACCCGGAAGCGGCATTTAACCTCAAAGGTAACATCGACGACGTTATCGAAGCGGGTGAGAAAATGTTGGCGGAAACGGAGGCATAAACGGTTGACGGTTGACGGTTGACGGTTGACGGTGCCTCAAGCACTTACAGACCGGCAACCGACAACCGACAACGGACAACCAATAAAAATGAATATTTCAGTTTTAACACCGGACAAAGAAGTTTTTTACGGCAGCATTCGCAGCGTAAAGGTGCCGGGCAGCATGGGACAGTTTCAGGTATTGAACAATCACGCGCCGATAGTTTCTTCTTTGGACAAAGGCACGGTAGAAATCGTGACCGCAGAAGGCGAACACCGCTATTTTAACGCCGAGTCGGGCAGTTTGGAGACAGCAACCGACAGCGGCAAGAAGATTTCTTACGAGATTTCGGGCGGTTTTGTCGAGGTACTCAACAATGAAGTATCGCTTTTGGTGACGGGTATTTAATACCGTTTCACCACACAAAAATTTTGTAATCATAAGCTGATAGGAGAAGGCGCAGGTATTTTACTTGCGCCTTTTCTATGTGCGTTCTTGTGATTTGAAAAATAAATTTTACCTTCGTATCCGGTTCCGGTTTTTCACACAACTTCACCCGCATGTCCTACGGTTATTTGCTTCCTATCACTTTTGTCTTCGGCTCGATTTCGTGGCGGTTTTTGCTCGCTACGCTGTATTTTCCTTCTTTTAAATACCTCAGCACCGTCAATCTGATGAAGCCGTTGATTGCCGTGCATCTTTTTCGCTATATTTCTTGGAGTCTGTTGGTACCCGGCCTCACGACGGCGGGACAAATTCTGCCGCAAAGTCACATCTATCGTCTTGCCGCCGGCGACATTACCTGCTCGGTGTTGGCGATGCTGACTTTGTTTTTAATGCACAAAAAAAGCAAGTATAAATACTGGGCGGCGGGGCTGTTGACGGTTGTCGGCTTACTTGATTTGCTGCTCGCCACCATTTTCGATATGCCTTTGTTTTTTGAAAATATCGAACTCTTGGACACCCGGCTGTTTTCGGTCTTGACCACTTACGTGCCGTTGGTTTTTGTTACTCACGTAACGGTTGCCCAAATGCTGTTGGACGTTATTCGCGGAAAAGAAATTAAAGGTGTAATCGAAGAGATTGCGAATTGAATTACTAAGTTTTAATCTCCCCTTTTCTGAACATAGATTTTTTTAAAGAGTTATATCCTTAATCCACAAACGAATTATGCGGATTAAAATTCAGACAAAAAATCAGAAAAGATGAGCGAGATAAAAAGTACCGGTACTTCACAAAACAAAACGACCTCCCCTGCCCCGCCGCAAAAGCGCGAAGTAACGCTGCATATCAACGGTAAAAACACGACCCTTTCCCTCGCTCCGTGGACGACCCTGCTCGATGCCCTGCGTCAATACCTCGGCATGACCGGCACCAAGAAAGGCTGCGACCACGGTCAGTGCGGTGCCTGTACCGTTCTCATCGACGGCAAGCACATCAACTCCTGTCTTTCCCTTGCTGTCATGCAGCAAAACAAAGAAATCACCACCATCGAAGGTCTTGCCGACGGCGAAGACCTGCACCCCGTACAAGCGGCATTTATCAAGCACGATGCCTTCCAATGCGGCTACTGCACCGCCGGACAAATCTGCTCGACGGTGGGTATGCTGAATATGAAAAAGGGAAATTCTCCCGCAGAAATCAGAGACTTGATGAGCGGAAATATCTGCCGCTGCGGTGCGTACGCTAATATTTTTGCGGTAGTGGAGGAAGTGAAAGAGAATTAGCCCCGGGAAAATAAATCCGTGTTTTTGTTAAGCATTGTCCTTCGGAAATATTTCTCCCGTAGAGACGTACCATTGGGACGTCTTGCTAAGAAAAAACGATAAAGCCTGATTTCTGAACTAAAATCATGCTCCGAGGAAAGACGTCGCAGTGCAACGTCTCTACGAGGCGATAGGAACCGGTCATTCCGTAGAGACGTACCATTGGGACGTCTTGCTGTGAAAAAACGATAAAGCCTGATTTCTGAACTAAAATCACGCTCCGAATAAAGACGTCGCAATGCAACGTCTCTACGAGGCGATAGGAACCGGTCATTCCGTAGAGACGTACCATTGGGACGTCTTGCTGTGAAAAAACGATAAAGCCTGATTTCTGAACTAAAATCACGC
>JAHDCG010000138.1 GCA_020629965.1 Saprospiraceae bacterium
AGCGCGCAGAAAGTTCCCCCGAATCGGGGGTTAGGGGGCTGAAGACACAGAGCAATCTAACGTCTAAAATCTAATATCCAAAATCTCTTCCTTTCAATAATAAATAACATCCGCCGCCTTGCCGATGTAAAACGGCAGCGTCCAACCGAGTTTAAAACCGACCAAAATATCCGTGCGGTTTTCCTTTTCGTTGACGGCTCCGATATTGACGTCGCGGCGATTTTGGGTAAAACCCTGAATAAATTCCGCGCCGATGTAGAAATTAGCCAAGCGGTTTTTGGCAAGGTGTTGATAGCCGATAAATTGCTGTAGAGCGAAGCCGTTGGTAAGGCGGTCGTAGGCTTTTTTAGTGTCGCCCGAGAGTTGAGTGACGAAGGCATTCGGGTCGTCCTGAATACGGATTTTGTGCTGCAAAAGTCCCGCGCCGACTTGTACTCTGATGCCCGAGCGACGGTTGCGTTCGGCGAGACCGAAGAGCTTACCGACGTAAGCGATGGATGCAAATCCGCGCTGCCGCAGGTCGATATTGGAGGTGGTAAAGTTGTTATTGAAAATCAAACCGTTGCTGTCGCGGAGGTTGGCAATGGGGTCTTCTTTGACGGTGTTGCCGAAGAGAAATGAGTGATTGGCACCGATAAAAAGATTGGATTTTTCGAGCATAAATTCCATGCTGAGGGCGACGGCGAGGTTGCTGCCGAAGCGACTCTGCAGGTCGCCCTGCGGGAAATGATTGCCGTAGTTGAAGTTAAGCAACAGCGCATTTCCTTTGTTTTGCGCGGTGGCAACGGTCGTAAAAAACAGAGTGAGGACAAACAGTACAGTATATTTCATAATTATTTTTTCGTGTCGAAAAGGTGGTTTTATAACGAGTCCGGCGACGTAAAAAGTTGGCATTTTAAATTCTCAAAGGGGAATTATATTTTGAATAGAGAGCTGAGATTCCCATAAAAAAGAAAAGCACTCCATCTCACCGCACCCGTCTCTCTCCTCTCACCTGACTCCTCTCTCCTAAAATATCGGAAGCCTCTTATCAAAGAAGCAAAAGTATCGGCATCCGTTGGTTAGGAAAAGAAATCGGCGGACATATATTTTTCTTTTCGGACAAAGTTTAGAGTTTCGGGGCGGCGATTCGCAAATGCGGTTAAACATTCGCTCATTTCAATCCTTTTTACAACGTTCTTTCCGCTTAAAATTTTCTGCTAAACAAATAAGATGAATTCCGAAAATATCAACTCCGTCACGGCACTTTCCGACTTTGCCAAGGATACGCTGCGCGGTCTCTCCGCCGAGCCGAAACGCCTGTTTTCCAAATATTTTTACGACGAAAGAGGCGACGCGATTTTTCAGCAAATCATGGCGATGCCCGAGTATTATTTGACGGATTGTGAGTTTGAAATTTTTCGCAAACAAGGCGAAAATATCTTAGCGGAAATGCCCGACGCTTCTTTCGACTTCTTAGAACTCGGTGCGGGCGACGGTACGAAAACGAAAGTACTGCTGCAAATGCTGCTCACGCAAAACGTTGATTTTCAGTATCTTCCGATTGATATTTCACAAAATGCGCTCAACGGATTGGAGGAAAATCTGACCGCCGAGCTGCCCGATTTAAAGATAAAAACCCTGCAAGGCGATTATTTTCGCGTGCTGCAAGATTTGAAAAATATCGGTACGCGTCCCAAAGTCGTCCTTTTCCTCGGCAGTAATATCGGCAATTTCGCACCCGCTGCCGCCGTAGAGTTTCTCTGTAAAATGCACGAAGTTCTTTCGCCCGGCGACTCGCTGCTCATCGGTGCGGACTTGAAAAAAGACCCGGCAGTCATTCAAGCTGCCTACGACGACCCGGCGGGCATCACGGCTTCTTTCAATCTGAATTTGTTGGAGCGCATGAACCGCGAATTGGGTGCTGATTTTGACCTCGACAATTGGAAACATTGGGAAACCTACAATCCGGTCACGGGCGAAACCAAGTCGCATCTCGTCAGCAAAAGGGCGCAAAGCGTACATTTTTCGACCCTCGACCGCTCTTTTGATTTTGCGGCGTGGGAGGCCGTTTGGGTAGAATTATCACAGAAATACAGCCTGTCCGATTTGGAAAATATTGCCGCCCAATGCGGTTATGAAGTTGTGAAGCATTTTACGGACGAGCGCGGGTATTATGCGGATAGTTTGTGGCGGAAAGTTTGAGAGGTTTGGGGGTTGAGAGGTTGGGGAGTCGGGCGGTTACGGCTTTCCCTATTTTCTGAACAAAAAAAAGCAAAAACTCTGCGTCTCCGCGCCTCTGTGTTCTACCGTTTTTAGTCTCACTTCTCAAATCTTAATTTTATTCGTCATCACCCGATTTAAATTGCCGATAGTCTGCGCGAGGCTGCGGTTGGTGCGCTGCATCAGGTCTTTTTTCGTGTCGAAAAGATTCGCCGTTTGATTGATGGTAAACGCCTTATCCGTGAGGGCAGACATCAAAACTTTCAAATCGCTGCTCTGTTTTCTGCCCGGTTTATTCTGTTTGTTTTCGATGATTTTTTGCACCGCGCCGAGTTCCGATTGCATCTCTTTGATGAGCGGCAGCAGGGCGAAAATGTCGTTGTCGTCGCGCAGTCGGTTTTGTAATTCGCGAAGGTTGGCGTAGGTCTCGGCAACCTGATTGATGATGGCGGCGCGTGCCGTGGCTTTTTGATAAAAACGGTATAAATCGCTTTTGGTATTTACGCCGCGTCTGCCTTTCAGCGCGATGGTGACTTGGGCTAAGTTGTTGGTTTTCAAGAGGTAATTGCCGATAGTATCGACCATCGCTGAAGCCACCTCTTCAAAATCCGCGCGCGCCGCACCCGTACCTAAGGCGGGAAAAACAATGCTTTTTATCCCCAATTCTTCCGCCGCTTCCAGACATTTTTTCGTGATAATTTCAATCATATCCGCATCCACGCGCTCGCCCGACTCGTGGTCGATGGTAATGGCGTGAAAGATGTAATCCGCCAAAGAGTCACCGCCCGGAGTGACGATAACCTCGCCGAGTTTGGCGGGTGTTTGTTCCTGCGCCGCGCGAAAAATCGCCTCGCCCGCCGCCTTACGAATATGCTCGGAAACGCCGCCCGACATGCTGATCATCTCGTCGTCCGAGCTGACCATAACCTCCGCCTCGATGCGCGTGATGTCGCTGTACAAAATGACCAAAGCCGCCTCGTGTACCGAAAATTCCGTCCGCGTAATGTTCTTCTTCGCTTCGTGTGCGCGAGGGTGAAAAACGAACTCACCGCCTTTGTCTTCTTTCAAAAACAGCGGCCCGCCCTGCGGCACCTGTGCGCCGTCGGTCGCCTTTGCCACCTGCTCTTTGACGTACTGCACGATTTGTGAAGCCGTCACGTGTTCGTGCTTTTTTTGCTCCAAAATCTCCAACAGGCTCTCGGCAAACGGACTGTTTTTGCCCGGAGGGCCGTCGCTGACCACCTCGTTTCTGCCCGAGGTCAAAGCCCACCGCGAAGGCACTTTTTCCAAACGGTCGGTCAGCGCAGACCGCACATTCACAAACAAACTACCCGAAAAACAGGCATCGGACAGCAAAAAAATGTGCCGCGCCTTAATCGCCGAGAGGTAACGCAAAATTTTATCATTACCGACATAATCGCCCTCTTCGCCCTCCTCCGCCGCCACGGGAATCCAAAATCCCTCGCCCGTGATGTCGTCGAAAACACCGTGACCGGCAAAATAAATCACCAGATTATCTTCGGGCAGCAGCGTCACCGCCAACCGTTTCAGCTCCCGATAAATATCCTTTTCGGTCGCTTCGGAGTTGTACAGCCGCGTAATATTCGCCGCCTCAAACCGATAATTGACCGTCAGCATCTGCACCACGGCATCGGCATCGCGCACGCTGTTGTTGAGCTTGCGGATGTGTTTGTATTTGTCGATGGCGACGGCGAGGAGGAAGTTTTTGCCGGGGAGTTGTTTTGACATAGTTTTGTGTGGAATTTATGCTGAATGGTATATTGGTTTAAGATGAAACTTACAAACAATCATTATTTGAAGTCATTATTCGCCGTGTTTTGTTATATTTCTCAATGAATTTTTTAGGTTTGCTTTTATGATTGTAGTTTCGGTCTCCGATTAGAAAATGATATATCTCATTTCCTTTGATAACATAGAGGGTATCCGAACATTCGTTCTTAATTACTCTGTCGTTTATTTCTAACATCATACCCATACCCGGGCCGGCTTCTTCGTAATCGTAATTGTAGCTGTCTAAAATTTTTATCTTTCCCGGTGTATTTGTCAGTTCCAAATATAAATAGCTCCTCTCTTTATAAATATCGATAATTCTTTCGTTGAATTCAGTACTTAAAAAAATCGCTTTAGAACCTATTTTTTGGAAGCCTTGATAAATTATAAAACAAATCATAATTATCCAAAGTACTAAAATCGGAAAGTATCTTTTGATATTTTGTTCTCTTTCACTAGGTATTTCGATGAGTTTTTTCATTTCGTTTCTGTTAAGTTTTGGCTGCCGTCAAGAATCGGATGCAAATGATTTTTGGGAATTTTGCTGTAAAAAAATCTACTTCGCCCTATTCTACCTTCACTCACAAATATACCCCCAAAATAACAAAAAAACGGCTCATACGTCCCCGCACAAACCGTTTTATTTTCTTAATCGCTCCCCAACCCCAAAACCTCTCAACCTCCTTTACCGCCCCAAATAACTCCGCATCGCATTATTATTGTATGACTTGCGCAGGCGGCGAATGGCGCGTTCCTTAATTTGGCGCACCCGTTCGCGGGTCAGACCGTACATTTCGCCGATTTCTTCGAGAGTAAAGGACTTGCGGCGGTTGATGCCGTAGTAGGCGGAGAGGACTTCGACCTCGCGCGGAGTGAGCAGACTCAAGCCCTGTGCGACCTCGTCTTTCAGCGATTGGTCCATCAGCGAAGTGTCCGGGTCGCGGCCGTCGTCGTCGATAAAAACGTCGAGCATGGTGCCGCCGTCCGCGTCGCCGAGGGGCGCGTCCATACTGAGGTGGCGACCGCCTTTCATGATAGAGGCGACCTCGCGGGGTTTGATGCCGAGGACTTCGGCGAGCTCTTCGTTGCTGGGTTCGCGTTCGTGTTGCTGCACGAATTTGATGTACGCCTCGTTAATTTTATTGTAAGAACCGACCTTGTTCAGCGGCAATCTGACCAAGCGACTGTATTCGACTATGGCCTGCAAAATCGCCTGACGAATCCACCACACGGCGTAGGAAATAAACTTAAATCCGCGCGTCTCGTCAAAGCGTTTGGCGGCTTTCATCAGACCCACATTGCCCTCGTTGATGAGGTCGGAGAGGGACAAACCCTGATTTTGGTATTGCTTGGCGACCGAGACCACAAAGCGCAGATTGGAGCGCGTCAATTTTTCGAGCGCAGCCGTGTCGCCTTCGCGGATGCGACGTGCCAGGTCGGCCTCTTCGTCGGCGGTCAGCAGGTCGATTTTCCCGATGTCGTTGAGGTACTTATCGAGAGCCATCGACTCCCGCGAAGTAATTTTATTGGTAATTTTTAATTGACGCATATCTGTGGGTTTTCCTGAGAATAATCGGTTTTACAACTGCGGCACGGCAGTTGAAATATCGGTTGAGTGAGTATTATGTTGTACAGAAAATTTTTGCGCCCAAATTCCGGAAAGAATAATTATTGCAATCGAGTCGCGGAAAAAAAAAGGGGACTCCGGCATTGCCTGTGTTTCGGTTTGGGTTGGGTCGGGAAAAAGTTATATAACCCTTCCCTCGCATATATTACGCTAAATAAGGCAAAAAAGTTGCCGGAAAGAAATTTTAACTTGACTTTTTCAGAAAAAAGTTATATGAAGGTCGCAAAGGCGGTAGTTATTTACCGAAGGAAAAACAAAGAGAGAGAAAGTTTTTTTTTTGAAGAAAATTACGATTAAAATTTCAGATAACAAAAAAAGTCGCGACAGCCACGAAGACTGCCACGACCGAACCTTTGATATAAAAAGACTTTAAGTCAAAGGTTTTCTCTACGATAATTTAGGGTAAAATTGTTGTAGATGATTTTTTGTTGTTTAAAACGGAGAATTTTAATTTGCCTTACAAAGAAAAGACAGTTCGCTCAAAACGCCAATGCAAAAGAAAACTTTAACATATTTTGGCGGATATGAGGCGCAGTGTGTCATATTTTTGTCTTTCCAATCAACCGATGATTTTCTTTTCAAGCTAAAAAATGAAATCTCCCAAACTTTTGTCTCCGGAAAAGTGTTTTTTTGCGCTGTTCGACTTCTTCACTAAAATCAATTTCCTATCTCACTGCATCCTGTAAATACCACCGATACTTTTGTTAAAGTGCTGCTGCCGATTGCGATACCGCACGCGCTCACCTACTATGTGCCCGAAGAATTGGTGAAGGAGGTGCGTTTCGGTCAGCGGGTAGAGGTACCGTTCGGGCGCAATAAACTGTACTCCGCCGTTGTCGTTGCCGTGACGAACGAAAAGCCCGACGCGGTGAAAATTCGTCCGATTATTTCCGTCATCGACACCGACCCGATTATCACCGAAAAGCAAGCGAAACTGTGGGAGTGGATTGCCGATTATTACGTTTGCACGCAGGGCGAAGTGCTGCAAGCCGCCTTGCCCGCCAATCTCAAATTGACATCCGAAACCGTCCTCGTTTTGTCGCCGCTTTTTGACGAAGATTTTAACGACCTGACGGACAAAGAATTTATGATTACGGAAGCGTTGACGATACAAAACGAAATCTCGATTGATAATATTCGCAAAATTCTCGACCAAAAAACCGTCTATCCCATCGTCAACGGCTTGATTGAAAAGCGCATCGTTTACCTTAAATCCGAAATTAAAGAAAAGTACAAACCAAAAAAAATCGGCTGCGTCCGCCTTGCCGAAACATACGTTAAATACCCCGAGCGACTCAATGAAGCCTTCGATTTACTCTCGCGCAGCAACCGCCAAATCGAAGCACTAATGGCGTATATTGTCCTCGCCAAAGACCAACCTTACGTCCAAAAAACGGACGTGTACAAAAAAGCGTCGGTGGACAGTACGGTGCTGAAAGCCATCGAAAAGAAAGGTATTTTTGAACTTTACGAACGCGAAATCAGCCGCCTCGGCACCTACGAAGACGACGTGCAGGACATGTTTACCCTCGACGAGCAACAAACCCGCGCCCTCACCGAGCTGACCGAGCTGTACAAAGAAAAAAATACCGTTCTGCTGCACGGCGTGACCGGCAGCGGCAAGACGCGGGTCTATATCGAACTCATTCAGGCTGCCATCGAGCGCGGCGAACAGGTGCTGTACCTGCTGCCCGAGGTGGCATTGACCGCACAAATTATCAGCCGCCTGCAAAAAGTTTTCGGCGATAAAATTGCTACTTATCACCACAAACTTAACGACCACGAGCGCGTAGAAGTTTGGAATGCCGTCCGCGCCGGGCAGGAGGTCGTCCTCGGTCCGCGCTCTGCCATGTTTTTGCCTTACCAAAATCTGAAGTGGGTCATCATCGACGAAGAACACGACAGCAGCTACAAACAAAACGACCCCGCGCCGCGCTATCACGGACGCGATGCCGCGATTTATATGGCGCACCTCTACGGCGCAAAAACGCTGCTCGGCACCGCCACACCCGCCCTCGAAACCTACTACAACGCCAAAAAAGGCAAGTACGGTCTCGTGCGCATGCCCTACCGCTACGGCGACATTGCCATGCCCGAAATCAGCATCGCCGACGTCAAACGCGAAAAGGAACAACGCAAATTGCAAAGCCATTTTACGACTCAACTCATCGACACGATGACGGAAACTCTGGCGCGCGGCGAGCAAATTATTCTCTTCCAAAATCGACGCGGATACGCACCCGCCTTGCGTTGTCAAAGCTGCGGTTGGTCACAGGAATGCAACCACTGCGATGTCACACTGACCTACCACAAATTCAAACACAACCTGCAATGCCACTACTGCGGCTTTCAGGCGCCGCTGACCAAAGCCTGCCCGAATTGCGGTGACCTCGACCTGCGCTTACAGGGCTTCGGTACGGAAAAAATCGAGGATGAACTGAAAATTTATCTGCCCGATGCCAAAATCGCGCGTATGGATTACGACACCGTCCGCAGCAAAAACGCACACAGCAAACTCATTAAAGATTTTGAAGAAAAACGCATCGATATTTTGGTCGGTACGCAAATGGTGACGAAAGGATTGGATTTTGAAAATGTCTCTTTGGTCGGCATCATCAGCGCGGATCAGTTACTGCAATTTCCCGATTTCCGCGCGAGCGAACGCGGCTTTCAACTCATGACCCAAGTTGCCGGTCGGGCGGGTCGAAAGAAAAAGCAAGGCACGGTGTTAATTCAAGCCCTGAACGCTTCGCATCCCGTCCTCCGCGAGGTCATCGACAATGACTACCGGGAATTTTACAATCGGGAAATCATGGAGCGCAACTCCTTCAAATTTCCGCCCTTCGCCCGTCTGATAAAAATCACGCTCAAACACAAAAAAGCCGACGTCCTCAACCACGGCGCAAAAATTTTCGGCGAATACCTCAAAAATGCCCTCGGCAAACGCGTCCAAGGTCCCGCCGTGCCGCACGTCGGTCGCATCCGCAATTATTACATTTTAGACTTCCAAATCAAACTCGAAATGAATCTCAACACGGTCGCCGCCGCCAAGCGCGTCATTCGCGAAAGCATCGTAAAATTGAGCAAAGAAGCGGGCTACACGACGGTGCGGGTGAATGTGGATGTGGATCCGGTTTGATTGGTTGGTAGTTGGTGGTTGATGGTTGGTGGAAGGGGAGTGGTTATTTTTTAACGGTTATCGGTTGACCGTTGCCGGTTGTCAGTTGTCCGACGGTGTATACTTTTAGAGGATGGATTGAATTGAAAGCGAAGAAATCTCTTAGGTAAGAGAAACTTTTTCCCGCGTCTGTACAAAAGCGGCAAAGCTAATTTACACGAACCTAAAAGTGCCAACGGCACGAAGCACTTCAGCCCGGTACGTGAGTGCCGGGATTGTGGTCGGAGTCGTGACCACCGACAACGGTCAACCGACAACCGACAACGAATTTCAATACCGCCATTCATCCAAAAATTTCAAAAAAATCTTACTCGTATTCGTCGCATCGGCAATGGCGGAATGCGCCTCGCCGTCAAATTCAAACCCCAATTTATCAATCGTTTTCTTCAAGCCCCACGGCTGTCGCAGTTTTTTAATCTCCTGAAATTGTCGTTTAATATTGATACACTTGCCGTCCAACCAATCCGTATCGACATCGTGCAAATCGCAATCGCGGTACAGCATTTTTTCGTCAAAACCGCCCCAGGCGCAGAGTCGATAATCCTCGTAAAAAACCTCCGCCCAGTCCTGAAAAGACTCGATGACTTCCGTAAAACCGGCGGCGCGGTTCACGGTTGCCTGCTCGATGCCGGTAAGTTTGGAACAGAAAAACGAAAGGTCGGGATGCACCACGGGCTTCACAAAACGGTTAAAAGTACCGAGTTCTTCGCCGTAAGCATTGAGCATGACCGCACCGATTTCGATGATTTCCTGCCGGTATTCCACCGGTCGGTTTTCCCAACACGTCGCCTCCAAATCGTACACTATAAAATTCATATCGGGAATATTTTAGGAGAGAGGGGAGAAGGGGAGAGGAGAGAGGGCAGAAAAGGGGATAGAGACGTACTGCTCTCTCCTCTCCCCTGACTGCTCTCCCCTACAAGACTTTCTCCACCTCGTAAATCGAATTAATCTTACCCGCAAATATGCAATAAAAATCCGGCTTAGCGGACGATTGAATAATCTCGGTCGGGCGACCATCGTCGATGTGATTGGCGCGCAGCTTGGATTTAATCGTATATTTGGAAAAAAAATACTGCCACTCGACTTTTTCGGAAAAATAACGCCGCATTTGTGCCGACATTTTCGGAAACGCCGAATCGGGTTGCGCCGGACAAACATTACAATCCGCCGGAAAATCGGGGCGACAAATTTCGTTAATCTGCTGACAGGAAAAAGTCGGTTGCCCGTCGTAGCTCACTTTGTGATGCGTATAGGCGACCGATGAAAGCGAGTGCAAACCCGACTTTCCGTAGGGCATCAGCGAACCGAATTGACCGTCCATCACTGTCAGTCCGACATTGCGCAGCGCGGGCGAAGTGACAAAAGACATTTCCGCGATTTCGTGCTGCAAGTCGATATTTTTTTGCCCGAAAATTGCGTGAATACCGTTGCTGCCCGAGTACGTCGCATTCACTACACTCGGCGTTTTTATTTTTATAAGTGACTGATTATCAATGTTTTTTGTGGAAATAATAAAGTTGCTGCCCTCCTTCTCCGCCGCAAAAATCTCCGTCCGATACCGCACCTCGATATTCGGCTGCGCCTCGATTTGTTCCTTATAAAATGCCGCAATCAGATACGGGTCGAAGCTGTATTCCGTCGTCAAATATAAAGCTTCCATGCTCCGCAAATTAAAAAGCGGATGCTCCTTCACGCGCTCACAAGGCAGGTCGATGTGCGCACAAAACCGCCGGAACTGCCGCGCATCCGTCATCGAAGCACTGCGGTCGATGGCGTAATATTTCTCAAAACCAAAATTAATAAACTCCCGGTGCGCCGCCGTAAATCGCGCCTTGTTTTCGTCCGACATCACGGCCGTCGCCACACTGCGCGGATAATGATAACCGCCGTGCAGCCGCGCCTGATTGACCGTCGATGCCTTGCGAAACAGGTCTTTTTCCTTCTCCATTAACAGCACCCGCGCCCCCTTACGTGCCAAATGCAAAGCGGTAAAACAACCGAAAATGCCGCCGCCGATGACGGTGAAGTCGGGGGTTGAAAAGGTGGAAGAGGTTTTAATGGTTGAAAAGGTTTTGCTTTAAGTCAGAGATTATTCTCGTGGTTTGGAAATGGTTTGAGTAGTTTGATGATTGTTTGAGTCGTTCCGCAAACACAATTGATTCTGCCGTAGGGACGTTGCACTGCGACGTCTGACCCCGGAGAAAGAACCCAAAATTTAAAACCCCGTTTACCCCAAAGAAAAACGCGCCCACCACCCACCAACTACCACCCACCACCTAACTTCGCCATTTAAAATTCCAAGTCACCGACGGTATCACCGGAAAAATCGACACCTTATATGCTGCTGCCTGCGCCGTGCCCGCGTTGCTGTCCGCCGTTACGTCGTAGTAGATGAAAAAGGGATTTTGGCGATTATAGGAATTATAAACCGAGAACGTCCACGAGGATTTAAACGGTTTTTCGCTGTCGGGTTTAGGCGTAAGCGTTGCGCTCAAATCCAAACGATGATACGGTTGAATGCGCGCCGAGTTGCGTGTGCCGTAGGCGACGTTCAGATTATTTTCGATGAAGAACAGACTCTTCAGCGGCGTAAAAGCATTGCCGGTGCCGTACACGAAGACCGCGCCGAAATTCCATTTTTTGCTCAATTTATAATTGCTCACCACACTCAAATCGTGGCGGCGGTCGTAAGTCGTCGGGTAGGGGTTTCCGTTGTCAATGTCGGGAAAAATGCGCTCCGTTTTGGACAGCGTGTAGCCTATCCAGCCGTTGAGGTCTCCCTTGGCTTTTTTCAGAAAAAACTCTGCGCCGTAGCTGCGTCCTTTGCCGAAAACGAACTGCTGTTCGACGTTATCCGCTACGTTATTCACGTAATTTTCGCGGTAGTCGATTTGATTTTTCAAGTCCTTATAGTACACCTCGACGGAGGTTTCGTACATATTGTTTTTGAAATTTTTAAACCAGCCCAAAGCGTACTGAATGCCGCGCTGCGGTCGCACAAATTCGCTGCTCGGCACCCACACATCGGTCGGCAGGGTAGAGGTCGAGTTGCTGACGAGGTGCAGGTATTGGTTGGTTAAAGTCACGCCGGCTTTGAGCGAAGTCGTCGGGTTGACGGTGTAATTTACGGAGGCGCGCGGCTCTAAACCCGTATAAGTTTTCACGATATCGCCCTTCACATATTGCGTGCCGTCGAAGAGCGACTCGTAAGGGCCTGCCTGTGCAAAGAGGGAAGCGCGGAGTCCTAAATTCACGCGCAGTTTGTCATTGATTTTCCAATCGTCCTGTAGGTATAGTGCGGCTTCGTGCGCGTATTGCGGCTCAAAATTATTGCTGAACTCTTCGTCGCCGCTGCGGGCACTTGCGATATTCGGCGTGAGGCGGTGGTAAATATAATTTGCCCCGAATTTCAAATTGTGCCTGACATTCGGATAAAAATCAAAGTCTAATTTAGCGTTGTAATCGCGGATTCCCGAAAAAACATCCACCGAAAAATCGGACTGCCCGCCGCCGAAAGCAAAGTCGTAATCGTTATAAATTGCCGATAAGTTCATGAACAATTTATCGGTAAAAAGGTGATTCCAACGCAGCGTAGCCGTGGCGTTGCCGTAAGGAATAGAAAAGAAAATATCGCGGTCGTTGCTGCGATAATCGAAGACATCGCGCCCGAAATATCCGCTCAAAAAAATGCGGTCGCGGTCAGAAATGCGGTAGTTAACCTTAGCATTCAAATCGTAGAAAAAGTAATTCGTCCCTTCGAAATTCGTGCCTTTTAAAAAGGGCTGCGCGAGGTCGAAAGCATAAGTGCGCCGCGCCGAAACGATAAACGAACTCTCCTCCTTTTTAATCGGCCCCTGCACTGTCAGCCGCGAGGCAATCAATCCGATACCGCCGTCCACCTGATATTTTTTATCGTTGCCTTCTTTCATTTGAATATCGACCACGGACGACAAACGCCCGCCGTACTGCGCCGGCATTCCGCCTTTAATCAGTGTCGTATTTTTTATGGCGTCGGCATTAAAAACCGAGAAAAAACCGAGCAAATGCCCCGAATTGTAAACCGTGGCTTCGTCCAAAAGTACCAAATTTTGGTCGGGTCCGCCGCCGCGCACGTAAAATCCCGCATTGCCCTCGCCGGCGGAGAGCACGCCCGGCAGCAGTTGTAATGCTTTTAAAACATCGACTTCGCCCATCAACGCGGGCAGCAGTTTGATATCTTCGACGGGCAGTTCCACCGTTCCCATTTGCGTACCGGATACGTTTTTATCGGCAGCTTCTGCGGTCACGACGACCTCGGCAATCGTCACGCCTTCGGACAGATTGATGTTGAGTTTGCGATTTTCGGTCAAGGCGACCGGCTGCACAATATCGGTATAACCCAAATATGAAAACACCAAATCGTAGTCGCCGGCGGGCAAGGTCAGTGAGTAAAAACCGTACACATTCGACGAAGTACCCTGTGTCGGATTGGCTTTGCTGTACACATTCGCGCCGATGAGCGTTTCGCCCGTCGCCGCGTCATAAATGTACCCGCTGACGGTAAATTTTTCGTTATTTTGCGCCGATAAATCGGAGACATTTAACCACAAAAGAAAGTTGAAAATTAAAAGTCGGTAGAGTAATTGCATGGATTTTTATTTTGGAAAAGCGTGCGAAAATGTCGTCGCGGCTTATTTGATAACAACCTTTGCGGCGGAAAAAGGATGAGAGAAACCGTGAGTTTATTCCGTGATTTTGCTAAATTCACCACGAGGTACGGGGCACTTTTACTTGAGAGAATTACCGGATTTAAGAATTTTTCGCTGCCGTTCAAAAATAAGAAGTGCCTCGTACCTTGCTTTAGGTAAGAGGTACGAGGTACTTATTTTTAAAAAAACCGTTGTAAACGTAAGGTTTGATTTTTTCGCTCGGGTGAAGTACCTCGTACCTCATCGCGTGCATAAAAAACTTAACACTTTAATTTTACCCGCGTAAAAACAAAAACCTTTTGCATTCTGTTTCCGTTCCGTCCGAGACGTGTTTTTCGGTCTAAATTTCTATCATGGTTCTTTGCAAAAATCAGCCAAAAATACAAACTGCCATCGACCGCCCGAACGAATATTTGTTAGAATCAAATCCTGATTTTCGCCTGCGTATCTTCACTTCGCTCGCCGACCTGCCCGATGATTGGGAACGGGCACAACCCGCCGATAATGTATTTTTGCAACGACCGTATTTGACTGCCGTCGAGAAAAATCCGCCGCTCGGTTATGAGTTTGCTTACCTTGTTTTTTACCGCAATGAAACTCCCCTCGGAGTCTGTTATTGTCAGCTTTTAGAGTTTAAAACGGGCGGCAGTATTCGGGAAGAAGTCAATAATTCCGCCTTCGCCAAAGCTACGCGGTTTTTCAAAGGATTTTTGATTAAGAAGTTGAGTATCAAGACTTTAATTTGCGGAAATGCCTTGCTGACCGGCGAACATGCCTTTCATTTTGCGTCGGGCATTAAGGAAGAAAAACAGTTTGCTTTAGTTGCTGACGCCATGAAATCCGTGCGTGCTTTTTATGATGCGTCGGGCGAAAAAATCAACGGTTTTTTGCTCAAAGATTTTACCGATGCGAGCCTGAAAGGTTGCGGTGAGTTTGTGAAAAGGGGATTTCACCGTGTCAATTTTCAGCCGAATATGGTGCTGTATCTGCGCGAAGACTGGAAAACTTTCGATGATTATCTGGCGGCAAAAACGGCGAAATACCGCACCCGCGCTAAGAGTTCTTTTAAAAAGGGAAAGACTATTGTCAAACAAAATTTTAACGCCGAACGCATCAAACATCATCACGCCCGCATTTTTGAGCTCTACCAAAGCATCGAAGAGGGTGCGGGTTTTTCCTTCGCGCATTTGCACAAAGGCTATTTTTGCGGACTGAAAGATGCCCTCGGCGACGATTTCAATCTGACGGGTTATTGGCTCGACGACCGACTCATCGGCTTCTACACCACCATCAAAAACGGCCACGAAACCGAGGCGCATTTTCTCGGCTTCGACCACAACATTAACCGCAGTCACCGCGTCTATCACAACATGCTGTTCGACATGGTGCGCGAAGCGATTACCAACGGCAGCAAAAGCCTGATATTTGCCCGCACCGCATTGGAAATTAAATCCTCCGTCGGTGCCGTCGCCGAAGAAATGCACTGCTATACCCGGCATTGGAACGACCTGCCGAACCGCCTCGTTCCGAAAATTTTTGAATATTTGAACCCCGTGGAGGAGTGGACACCGAGGAATCCTTTTAAGGATGGAGAAGCGGGGAGTTAAGAGTAGAGAGTAGAGAGTTGCGAGTAGCGAGAAGGAAGCAGTCTAACATCTATCGTCTAATATCTAACGTCTAAAATCTATCGGATGCTAACCCTAAACCTCACGCCCTTCCCCGTTCTCCGTACCGACCGACTGACCCTCCGCGCCCTGCGCCAAAGCGATATAAAAGAAGTTTTTTTCCTGCGCAGCGACCCGCGCGTCATGCACTATTTAGACCGCCCGAAAGCAAAAAATCAGGCAGACGCACAAGAGTATCTGAATAAGGCTATTTTGGAAATGACTGAAAATCAAGGTATTACGTGGGCGATTACCGAGCGCGGCGCCGATAAGATGATTGGCTACATCGGTTATTGGCGCATTGATTTTGCCAATTTTCGGGCGGAAACAGGCTATGCGCTGCACCCCGATTTTTGGCGGAAAGGACTGATGTCGGAAGCACTGACGGCGGCGTTAGATTACGCTTTTACGCAGACGAAAATTCATTCCGTTTTAGCAAATGTCAATCCCGCGCATCAGGGTTCTATCGGACTTTTGGAGAAGCACGGATTTCAAAAAGAAGCACATTTCAGAGAGGATTATTATTTTGAAGGCAAGTTTATCGACTCGGCGATTTACTGCATTCTGCGTAAGTAACGCCGACCTTCAGGTCGTCTGAAAGAAGATGATGCTTTTTTTACGACGAC
>JAHDCG010000139.1:0-10459 GCA_020629965.1 Saprospiraceae bacterium
GACGGTTGACGGTTGACGGTTGACGGTTGACGGTTGACGGTTGACGGAAAAAAGCTCCTTTCGTCCATTTTATTTTGGAAATAACCGATAAATTAAATTTTTTCCGTGCCGTTAGTGCCACCGGCACGGGGCACTTCAGCCCGGTATGTAAATGCCGGGCTTTCTTTTTGGTGCTTTTCATCCCCGTTCGCCTGTCGTTGGTCGAAAAGGGGCGATTTTGCGGTTTTTTTTCCGAAAAAACTAACATTTTCGTTCTCGTTTATTCGTTTATCTTTGCGCGGCTTTTGCGGTAGCGGGTCGAACTCTCGCTTACTCACAGGGTGACTCGAAATCACCTTTTGAGTAAAAAACGAAATACCGGTCAATTTGAGCCGTGACCAAATCAACCTCTAAAAAAATAATTCCCGATGGGTGTCATTATATTTTTTCTTATTTCTTACGTTCTGTTGAGTATCAGCCTGTTTTTTCTTTTTCCGAAGGCTGGCGAAGAAGGATGGAAGGGCTTAGTGCCGGGACTGAATTTTATCGTTTGGTGTAAAATTATCGGGCGGGAGAAAACGCACGCGCTGTGGTTGCTGTTTCCGATTGTCAATATTTTCACTTTGGCGGGCATGTGTGTCGATATGGCGCGCTCGTTTAACAAATTCAGTTTTTGGGATGCGGCGGCATCGGTGATTTACGCGCCGGCGTACTTCTTCAAACTCGCTTTTTCGGATGATAAATACGCGGGGCCGGCGATAATTTTGGAAAAAGAACACTACGCCGCGATTGCTGCCGCCGAAGAAGCGGGCAAGACGCGGGAGGTCAAGAAATTGCAGTTTAACAGTCCTTACAAAAAAGGACCCGTGCGCGAATGGGCGGAGGCGATAATTTTTGCGGTCTTTGCGGCGGCGTTTATTCGCATGTTTTTAATCGAGGCTTACGTTATTCCGACCGGCTCGATGGAGGGCAGTTTGTTGGTCGGTGATTACCTTTTTGTGTCGAAGGCGCACTACGGAATTCGCACGCCGCAGACGGTGGCGATGTTTCCGTTACTGCACAATCGCCTGCCCGGCAATGCGGGCGAGTCTTACCTCGACGGGCCTTCTCTCCCCTACTTTCGCTTGCCGGCTTTGGAAAAAATCGACCGCAACGACCCGATTGTTTTCAACTACCCGGAAGGCGACTCGGTTTACATTTTCCCCGACCGCACGTACAGCATTTACGATTATCGGCGCGGTGCGTTTAAAAACGACAGCCAAAAAATGCGGGCGATACAGAGCGGAAATGCTAAATTGGTAACCCGCCCGATGGACAAAATGGATCACTACGTGAAGCGTAACATCGTCGAGCCGGGCGATACTCTGGAAATCAGAAACCAACAGGTTTTCATCAATGGTAAAGCGGCGGAAAATCCGTCTAAAATTCAGTTTTCGTACAAAGTCACCGTGCCCAACGGCATCAATTCTTTGAACCAAGAATTTTTGGATGACCTCGATTTAGATATTCTCGGAGCGGACGGTAACGCGCTGATTGCCAATTTGAATAAAGACCAAATCGAAGCCCTGCGCAATACCGGCGGCGGCATTACGATTGAAGATTTCCCGATTGCACAGCGTTTCCCCATCGACGCTTTTCCGCACGACCCGAAAATTTCGGGCAACTGGACACGCGATAATTTCGGACCGATTTGGATACCGAAAAAGGGCGTGACCGTACAGCTTTCGCCCGATAACATTGCCCTTTACCGCCGCATCATCGACGTGTATGAAGGCAATGATTTGGAAGAAAAAAACGGTAAAATCTACATCAACGGCGCCGAAGCCGACGAATATACTTTCAAACTCGACTACTACTGGGGCATGGGCGACAACCGCCACAACTCGGAAGACAGCCGCGTGTGGGGACCGGTGCCGGAGACACACATCGTCGGTAAACCGTGGTTTATTTGGTTCAGTACCCGCGACGGCAACATGGCAAACGGTATCAACTGGGGGCGGATATTTTCGGGAGCAACTAAAATGTAGGGTTGGTTGATGGTTGGTGGTTGATAGTTGCCGGACGGTTTTCGCCTTGCGTTCAGGGTATATCTTTAAATTCCGACTATCGTTTTTGAGTTCTGCTTTTTTTGATTTTTCATAAAAAAAGCGTGAGTTTCCTTTTTGGAGACTCACGCTTTTTGTTTTTGTTCTTCTTGAAAAAACTACTGCTTGGTACCGGTCAATGTGCAGGTATCTGTAAAGCCGGTTAGATTTGCGTCGTAGGTGAAGGTCAATGTACTGCTTTCCAAACTACCGCTGCCCATGATAAAACTGTCGCCGGGAATGGCGTCGTCGAGTGTGATATTATTGCCGTCCACCTCTGCGGTGAGGCTGAGACCGAAGTTGCCGAAGTTATTGATGATGACTTGATTATCATTACCCGTCGGCTCGGCTACGATTTCCATGTTGTAAGAAAACATGTCTGTTTCGCACATTTCCTCGACCTGATAGACACCGATAAAGCGTTCGTTGTTTGGTGTTTTCTCCTTTTTGCAGCCGGCGGAAAGCAGTAATGCTGTAAAAAACAGAAAGGAAAAGACCGGTTTTGCGACGGAAAAAATATTCATGTGAAGTTAGTTTAGCGTATTGTCAAAAACCGTAAAACGTATTTTTCAGACAAAACGCTGTCCGCATTATTGTTTACTTCGTTCGCTTTAAACTGTACACATCCTTTCTTCTGTCCTTCAAATTTTGCACCGAGCCGTATTCGTGCAGCTCTTTCAGCAGTTCCAAATCTACGTCGGCGATGACCGTCATTTCCGTATTCGGTGTGGCTTCCGCCTTAATGCCGTTGACGGGAAATGCAAAATCGGAAGGAGTAAAAACCGCCGATTGTGCGTACTGAATGTCGAGGTTATTGACCTGCGGCAAGTTACCGTAAGAACCGGCGATGGCGACGTAGCACTCGTTTTCAATGGCACGCGACTGAGCACAACGGCGCACACGCATGTAGCCGTTTTGGGTGTCCGTCCAGAAAGGCACGAAGAGAATTTGCATACCGCCGTCGGCGAGAATGCGGGAAAGCTCGGGAAATTCTACGTCGTAGCAAATAAGAATACCGATTTTTCCGCAGTCGGTGTCGAAAGTTCTAACCTCATTTCCGCCCGCCATCACCCAATCGTTTTTCTCGCTCGGCGTCGGGTGTATTTTTTCAAAGGAGTCGAAAGTACCGTCGCGGCGCAGCAGGTAACTAATGTTGTACAGCTTGCCGTCGCGCACTATCGGCATACTGCCGGAGATGATGTTGACATTGTAGCTAATTGCCATTTCGGACATCGCTTTGCGCATCGGTTCGGTAAATTGAGCCAACTCGCGCACTGCCTCGTGTCCCGGCAAATCGTCGAAAGGCTGCATTAAAGGCGCGGTGAAAAACTCGGGGAACAGAATAAAATCGGACTGGTAGGCACTCACCGCATCGACGAAATATTCCACGGTTTTCGTCATTTCGTCAAAGTCCTTAAACAGCCGCATTTGCCACTGAATCAGACCGATACGCGCCACGGTTTTGTCGGCTTTGACCACCGATTTTTCTTCGTAATAAATATTATTCCACTCCAAAAGCGTCGCGTATTCGAGGCTTTCGGTGTCGCCGGGCAGGTAATTTTTCAGCACTTTTTTAACGTGAAAATCATTGGCGAGTTGAAAGGTCAAAATGGGGTCATACAGCTCTTTGGTTTTCACCTTTTGGATGTACTGACGCGGCGTCAAATCGGCGGCGTATTGCGAGTAATTCACAATGCGACCGCCGGCGATAATACTGCGCAAATTCAGACTTTCGCACAGTTCTTTCCGCGCGTCGTACAGGCGGCGACCGAGACGAATGCCGCGATATTCGGGATTGACAAAAACGTCGATACCGTACAGCACATCGCCGTCATCGTTGTGCGTATCAAAGGTTTCTTTGCCGGTAATTTTGTCGTAAGTGTGATTGTGTCCGAACTTTTTGTAGTCCACAATGATGCTCAAAGCCGCCGCGACGACCTTGCCGTTGGCGGTGACACAAATTTGCCCTTCCGGAAAAAGGTCGATGAGTTTACGCACGACTTCTTCTTCCCAATACGGCTCGTCGAGCGTGTCATAACACTCGATCATGCTTTGTTTTAATTCGGGATAGTCGGCGTAGGTGAGGTTACGAATGTCAACTTTTAAATCCGTTAATGCTTCCAATATTTGTCGGTTTGATTTTTTTTTCTTGAATGTGGAAGTTTAACGCGGACGGCGCGGGGAATGTTTGGTTTGTGAGAGTAACGAGTTACGAGTAAAGAGTCGAGAGCGGCAAGTCTCGTGCCCGTCAACCGTCCACCGTCACTCCCCAATTTTCGCTCCCAAAACCTGCACCCAATAATCACCGCGACAGGCAATACCCATATCGGCGTAGTCGGCGTTCATCATATTGCGGCAGTGACCCGGACTGTTTTTCCAGCCTTCGATGACATCGGAAATCGTACCGGGGTGCAAGGCAATATTTTCGCCGACGGCGCGCCATAAATAGTCGGCATCCGAAGCACGATCGGCGGACTTTGAGCCGTCGGTACCGGTGTGGTCGAAGAAGCTGTTTTGTTCCATATCGTAAGCGTGGCGGTCGGCGGCAGCATTTAGCTTAGCGTCGATGACCAAAGGGGCGACAGCGGGCATATCGAGGTCTCCGCAGCGGCAACCTCGGGTGCGCAGCGCATTGACTTCTTCCAATACATCAGAGTAGAAAGCACTTACTTCGGACGAAGTATGAACGACAGGCGGAGGAGTATCGGGCAGAAACTCTTCACGGTCGGCAGAGCAGCTCGCGGCAAAAAGCGCAAGTGCGAATAATAACTTTTTGAACATGGGAAAAACTGTTGTGAATTGTCGTTTCGGGAAAAACAATCAATTCGGTGTCAAACGGTAAATCAGTCTGTCGTTAAAAAAGGAATCACTTTGATTTGTTCGACCTTCGGGAAAAAAGGCAGGTGTTTTTTCAAACACATAAAGAACAAAAGTAAGTGCGGGAAAATCCGAGTTTTTACGATAAACTAAAGTTGCGAACCAATTAACGGGAGTTGCAGTGCAAATATTGTACCCTTTTTTTGTTGAGTTGTTGAGTCGTTGAAATGTTGAGTCGTTGCCCCCCATACAAGAGCACAACTTTCAAGTTTTGCGCACTCAACGATTTAACGACTCAAAATTTCAACAGAAAATACCGACCTTTGCCGCCCTTTTCATTCCGCATTCACCAAACCCGACCGCCTGCTATGCTCACAAAATACGGCCTCATCGGCTACCCGCTTTCGCATTCTTTTTCCGAAAAATATTTCACGGAAAAATTTGCGCGCGAAGGCATCAAAAATCACGTTTATTCGCTTTATCCTTTGGCAACAATCGACGACTTGCCCGACCTGCTGCGGCGCGAACCCGGTCTGCACGGTCTTAATGTTACTATTCCTTACAAGGAAAAAGTGTTGCCGTTTTTAGATAAAATCGACCCCGCCGCTGCTGCTGTCGGTGCGGTCAACACCGTTAAAATCCGGGACGGAAAACTGACGGGCTACAACACGGACGTGTACGGCTTTGAGCAGTCACTGTTGGCTTTAATCGAGCAAAAGACCGAAGATTTACAAGCCCTTGTACTCGGTACGGGCGGCGCGGCAAAGGCGGTCGCTTATATTTTACAAAAGCTGAAAATCGACTGTCGCTACGTCTCGCGCAGCGGTAAAAACGGCGCACTTACTTATTCCGAAATTGACGGTGACAAAATGAAAAAGCGTCGTCTTATAGTCAACACAACCCCCCTCGGCATGTCGCCGAATAACGATACGCTGCCCGACCTCCCCTACCGTTTTCTCCGCCCCGAACATTTTTTGTATGACTTAGTTTATAATCCTGAACTGACCGCCTTTCTGAAAAAGGGAAAAGATGCGGGCGCAAGGACAAAAAACGGTCTGGAAATGTTATATTTGCAAGCGGAAAAGGCTTGGGAGATTTGGCAAAATTCGGAAGAGATATTTGAGGAATAACGAAAGTCGAAGAGAAAATTTTTAACAAAAAACCGGGAAAACAGACACAAATCACACCCGGCATTTGAGAGGCATAAACGATTGACAACAAGGCGTAAAATGAAATTCAAAAGCAACGACCTTGCCCCCCCCCGTCAACCGTCAACCATCAACCGTCAACCATCTTAAAATGAAAAAAGCAGTAGAACCGAGAAAAACGAAGCAGCAGGAAGTATTGGATGCGGTCAATGCCGCACTCAAAGAGACGAACGGTGCAGCTTACGAAAAAATAGATTTTACCGATACCGAGACCGCTTTTGCGGGAAAATCGGACGCGGATTTGAAAAAAGCGCAGTGGCTGTTTCGCATGATGAGTCGCCCGACTTTGGTGAATATCGGCTCTTCGCTCGGTATGTTAGCGTTGAAATTGCGTCTGCCTTTTACCGAAAAAATCATTAAAGAGACCATTTTTTCGCAGTTTGTCGGCGGCAGAACGCTGCTGGAAACGCAGGAAGCGATTGAAGATTTGGCAAAACAAAACGTATTGACCATCCTCGACTACGGCGCCGAAGCAAAAACGACCGAAGAAGACTACAACAAAACGATGAACGAGAATATTCGTGCCATCGAATTTGCCGCGACCAACCAAAGCGTGCCGATTATCAGCACCAAAGTGACGGGTATGGCGCGTTTCGGTCTGTTAGAATCCGTGTCGCGCAACGAGCCGTTTACCAAAGCAACCCGCCGCGAATATAAGATTGTTTTAAAGCGTTTGGACAGCATTTGTCACGTAGCACGCGAGCGCGGCGTCGGTGTTTTTTTCGATGCCGAAGAGACCTGGATTCAGGATGCCATCGACCATTTTACCGATGTGATGATGCGTCGCTACAACCGCGAAAAAGCTATTGTTTACAATACTTTTCAGATGTATCGCCGCGACCGTCTGCCCTATTTATTGAGCAGTTTTGACCGCGCCCAAAAGCACGGTTACATCCTCGGAGCCAAGCTGGTGCGCGGGGCTTACATGGAAAAAGAAGCCGAGCGCGCGGAAGAAATGGACTACCCAAACCCCATTCACCCGACCAAGGGGGCGACCGACGATGCTTACAACCAAGCCGTGCGTTTTTGTGTAGAAAATTACGAACGACTGGCAAGCTGTAACGCCTCGCACAATGCCGAATCCGCGCAACTGCAAGCCCGTTTGATTGCCGAAAAAGGACTGTCCAAAGACCACCCGCACCTCAACTTCTGCCAACTCTACGGCATGAGCGACAACCTCACTTTTAACCTCGCCGACGCGGGTTATAATGTCGCTAAATACGTGCCTTACGGCAGCATCAAGGAGGTCGTGCCTTACCTCATTCGCCGCGCCAACGAAAACACCAGCGTGTCCGGCGACATGACGCGCGAGCTTTCTTTTATCACCGAAGAGGTGCAAAGGCGCGGGATTTAATGCCTGTCTTCCAAGACTATCAGCGCCGTCTGCGCGCGGTTTTTAACCCCGACATGTACCACGGTTGGGGCAAAAAGCGCAATTATTTCGAGGGTTGGTATATAAAAATTGTTGACCCGACGGAGCGGTTTGCCTTCGCGTTCATTCCCGGCATTTCTTTCGACGCCGAGGGTAAAACGCACGCTTTCCTTCAGGTTATGGACGGCAAAAATAAACGTGCGGTTTACCATGATTTTGCCGCCGTCGATTTTCAGCCCGCCGTCGATAAATTTTATCTCGATTTAGGAAAAAATCAGTTTTCCGCAGCCTCTCTTTCCCTTGATTTACCCGATATCCGGGGTTCCGTTTCTTTTAAAAATACGACACCGTGGCCGAAAATGCTCGGCGCGCCCGGTGTGATGGGTTGGTACAGTTTCGTGCCGTTTATGGAGTGCAAACACGGGGTAGTCAGTCTGTTTCACCACCTCGAAGGCGGCTTGGAAATCAACGGTGAATATGTAGATTTTACCGACGGTATCGGATACATCGAAAAGGATTGGGGACGCTCTTTCCCGGCGGCTTACGTGTGGTTACAGTGCAATCATTTTAATCACGACTCTCCCGTTTCGCTGATGGCGAGTGTGGCAAAAATCCCGTGGCTCGGCACGCATTTTATCGGCTTTTTGGTGGGTTTTTATTTTGAAAAAAAGCTGTATCGTTTTGCGACGTACACGGGTGCCAAACGCACAACGCGCACGGAAGGGCAAACGGCAACGATGACTTTCGAGAGCGGCAAAAATCGCTTGGAAATCAAGGCGACGCAACCCCCGGGCGTAGATTTGGTTTCGCCGCTGCCGCACGGCATGGCGGGCAAGGTGAATGAGAGTTTGGAAGCGACGATCGGGGTAAAGTTTTACCGCAACGGCAAATTGATTTTTTCTGATACGGGTCGGAATGCGGGAATGGAAATTGCGGGGGAGGTGCAGAAGTTGTTTTTGTAGTGTGTCTGTGTAAGCCCCGTAGAGACGTACCATTGGGACGTCTTGCCATGAAAAATCATAAATACTATGATAGCTTGTTACTCCGTTCAGGATTAGAATGATGACCTGATTTTATCATTCGCTCCGGGGGAGACGTCGCAGTGCAACGTCTCTACGGAAGTTTTTTTTTCTTTGAAACCATAGGTTGATTCTGCGGTCTTGCCGGCTCCGGGGAGAGAGGCGTTTTCCCGCGTTTGTACACAGGCGGTTTTCGCTTCGAAGAACTACTCCAACCATTCCAACCTCTTCCAACCATTCCAACCCCTTTCAACCTTTTCCTCACCGCTCCACTACCAAACTATAATAACTCACCGAATAGCCGCCGAAAATGCCGATGCCGTCGCCTTCCACGTTAAAATCGACGCGGGTATAAGAGGAAAACGGGCCTTGATTTAGAGCATTAAATTCTAAAGTATTCCAAAAATCGAAGTGTTCGCGGTCCACGTTTGTCCACTTGAGAGTCATCGTGTCGCCGACAAGGTAGTAGCCGTACACGGCGGGGTCGAACTCGGTTTCGCGGGTCTCCGCTTTGGCGATAGGAAAGGCAAAAGTTTGTCCGTCGAAAAGGCGGTCGTCGGTGACGGAGGGGATGCCGCCGATGACGGGCTGTTCGTTAATTTGGGTGAAATAGCGATAAAAATTCGGCACTCCGGCGGGGTCGCGCACGATGCCTTCGAGTTGAGCGAGCGTATCGACCGGCTCGCCGGGGGTGGGTACGAAATAGACGCTGTCTAAGGGAACGTGCTCGGGAATGGTAGTGGCGGCAAAGAGTTTTTCGCCCGTCGGCACGTCGATGTCGAGGGTGTAGGTTTTGCCGATTTGCGGGTCGAGGGCATTGAGAATATCGACGTAAATGCAAAATTCCACCTCGGTCGTGCTGACATCTACACCTAAAAAGTCGGAAGCAATTTCTAATAACTCACCTTCTAACTCGCTGACACACAGTTCGGTGAGTGTCACCGTGCGCTCGCCGTCGCTGACCTTGACTTCCGCATCCCGGATGAATATGCCGTTAAAAGTTTCCCGGTTAATTTCGGAAAAGAAGGGTAAAGATTTGGTTAGAATAACGTAGGTCGGTGCGGGATTTTCACCGGCTTCGAGGTAGCCTTCGACGACGATTTGCTCGGCGTTTTCGATGGGTTCGGGGATGAACTCCGTTTCGCAGGCGGTGAAAAACAGGACGGAAATTAAGGAAAAAATTATGAGAAAACGAGTCATACGGTATTGTTTTCGTATTAAACAATCGACTCGAAAAAAGGATTGTGCAGTTGTTTAAAAGTTTAATTGTTTAGTCGTTTAGCGACAACGAACGACTCGACTTAACTCAATTTCCCGTGAAAGCGCAGCAGGTGATTTTCCGCCGCTTCATTGTACAATTCCACGGTCAAAATTTTATTGGAAGTACCCGTTTTCGGAAAGAGAATTTTGACGGGATTGTGCGTGTAGCCGTTGTCTTCAAAGAGCAAAATCTGCTTGTTGCGGGCGGGAATGCGAAATTTACTCAACTCCGCAAAATCTCTCGGCAGCGGGATGTCGGCATAACCTTGGTCTTTCAAATACGCCTTAACCAAATCATAAACCGCCTCCCCGTTTTTGCCGCGAAAGACGACTTTGCAGACCTTACCGTCGCTTTCTCCGGCGGGAAAACTGTCCTCGGCAGCGGGGAAATGCTCGCGCACGGGCAGCAGTCTTTCCGTGACCTCTTCCTCTGCCTTTTTCGGCGTAACCGCTGCCGCTTTATACCTCTGCGACAGACGGTCGGCACCCTCCGGGGTCGGGTTTTCCTCGCCCGGATTACGCCCCGCGCCCCCGAACGGACTGCCCGCCGGAAAGTCTTCGTCGTCGGCGACGGAGAAAACCAAATCGTAATCTATGTCAGGAAAATTTTCTTGCATTTTTTGTGCGGTGGACGGTGGACGGTTGACGGTGGACGGTGGACGGTGGACGGTTGACGGTTGACGGTTGACGGAAGGTACGGCGTACTTTTCTAAATTGAAG
>JAHDCG010000139.1:10559-15747 GCA_020629965.1 Saprospiraceae bacterium
GACGGTTGACGGTTGACGGTTGACGGAAGGTACGGCGTACTTTTCTAAATTGAAGAATCGGGTCTTAATTTCTTTTCCTCTTTCAATCAGATAAAGTACCTCGTACCTAACTCTGCTTTACCTACGTTTTTTTTCAATTCCGAAGCAAAACTATATCCTTTCTCCGCAAATTCCAAATTATTTGTTTTATTATTTTCGTTAAAAAATTAAGTTAAAACATTCTATGAAGTTTTCTGCGAGTCTGCGTCTCAAAACAAGATAATTACGTTAAATTTGCCTTCTAAAATATCGACGACTATGAGTAAGTTTTTTTGCGCAGCTCTTCTTCTGCTGTTTTTCCTGTCCGCGACCGCCGCGCCGACTTTGATTTATCTGAACATCGACAACAATACCGAGCCGTATTTGGCATTTTATTTTCAAAAAAGTCCGGATGCCGCGCCGACTTACAGCCGCATTCCGCTGACGGGTGCGCCTAATTCCGCGTTTCAGGCAGACATCAGTTTCGACCAAGTGATTGACTTTGAATACGGTAAGCAAAAGTTTTCGGCGCGGGTGAAAAGCGGGGAAGATTTGGAGATGAACTTCGACGGGCAGGATTTATATAACACCTTGACTTTCAAAGGCTCGACGGCGGCGGACAATAATTTTTCGACGGAATACAATCGACTTTACGGCAAAAACAAAACGGAAAAGTTCACTTTGGCACCGCTGACTTTTACTATTGCCGAGACGGTTGCCAAGCAAGCCTCGACGCACAGCACCGAGCAGTTTTTTCGGCATCGGGAAGCGCAGAAAGCGGAAGCAGCGGCGTTTATCGACGCGCACGAAAATCAGGTAAGTTTAGAAGTTTTAAATGAAGTGCGCTACCGTTTGCGCTACGATGATTTGAGCAGTCGCATCGCATATTTTGCGGTTAATAATCCGCGTTTTACCGCTGCGGAGATGCAGGATATTCGCGCACAATTTCCGCTGCCTGCCGTGACCGACAATGATAATGCTTTAGAAAATGAGGCTTACCAAAATTATCTCAAAGCCCGCCTTTTTTACGAAACACCGTACACCGGTGTCATGGATATTCGACGCACGGCACCCGACTTATACGAACTGACCGACCGCATCTTCGACGGTAAAACAGCGTATTTTCTGAAGTCGGAAATTCTCTGCGGCTACATCGACAAGACGGGCGATCCGGCATTCGGGCAAGACCGTTTTGCGGCATTTTACAAAAATAATCCGCACGCCGATTTAATACAAAAAACGGAAAAATGCTACGGTAACGCCCTCACCGCCGTGACGAATACGCCCGCGCCGCTGCTCAAAGCCCGCACCGCCGACGGCAGAGAAATCGCCTTGCAAGACTATCAGGGTAAGGTGGTTTACGTGAGTTTTTGGGCGAGTTGGTGCAAGCCTTGTCTGAAAAATTTCAAGGAATACGCCGCCCTGAGAGAGCGACTGCAAAACATGGGCGTCGTGCTGCTCAACGTCTCTATCGACGAGACGGAAGAGGCGTTTTTAGGCTCCTTGCAAAAGCAAAGTATCCTCGGCATCAACGCTTTGGCAACGGACTTAGATAAGACGAAAATCGAGTACAATCTGTTTACGATTCCCGCTTATTACGTGGTCGGAAAAGACGGCAGATTCGCCTTTTTATCGGACGCGCCGGGGCGGGATGTGGAGGCGGAGTTTCGGAAGTTGGCGGAGAAGTGAATTACGAATTACGATGTACGATTTACGATTGCTTTGAGTTTGTGGAGTGCCTTGGGTTGCGATTTTTATTGTTTTGGGTCTGTTGTCTTGTGTTTCTTTGATTGGGATGGTGCTTTATGATTTCGTGTGGTTTGCAGAATAACTCCAAGGGGTTTCAACCCCTTGCTGCCGATATACAAGGGGTTGAAACCCCTTGGAGAAACGGAAACCACATAAATTCATAAAGACCCATTGGGATTTACGCTGTACGATTTATTGAGTCCCAACGAAATCCCGACTCCAATAGCTATCGGAGTCGCGGACGATTTACGAAAAAAAGCGTTTATTTCCGAATATCGGAAATGAACGCTTCTTTTTTTGTGGTTTGGTTGTCGCTGTGCGGGTCTAAACCTTTAAACGACTAAACGCTTAAACAATCCGACAATTTATTTGACAAATTTACGCACGGTTTGCTTACGACCGTCGGTCAGGCGCACAATGTAGATGCCGCTGCCGACATTGCTCAGGTTAATTTGTGCGTTATTAAAACCTTCATTTGAGAAGGTATTGCTGCTTGCTACCATGCGACCGCTCATATCCAAAACGGTAATTTCGGTGTCGTTGTCGGTCGGCATGTTGTAGTTGACCGTCAGGTTATCGCCGCTGACGGCAACGTTGGTAAGTTCCAAATCAAGGCGATTTTCCAAGTCAACGGTAATGACATCGCTGTACGCAAATGCGCCGTCGAAATCGGTTTGCTTGAGGCGGTAGTAAACGGTGTTTGCCGTTGCCGCCCGCATGACGGTTTCGTCGGTGTAGTCGTAAATGATTTCTTCTTCGCTGTCACCGGCACCGGCGATTTTGCTGACTGCTTCGTAGCTGTGGCCGTCGAAAGAACGTTCTACGGTGAAGTAGTCATTGTTGAGTTCCATGGCGGTCGTCCAAGTCAGAGCAACTGCATTTTTGTTGCTTTTTGCTGTGAAGTCGGTAAATTCAACGGGAAGGATAGAGTTTACCGCGATACCTTCGAGAGGGCTGCCTGCGGAATTTGCAAAAGTGAGAAAAAATTGAGCCGTTGCAGGATCAATTTCTACATCACCGCCGTTGCCGAGAGTCGAGACGGTGAAGGTCACGGTCTTGAACAAGCCGCCTGCAACCGGTGTAACCGCAGCATTGTAAACGGAAGCCGCCGGAGAAAGGTTTGTAAACAAATCGAATTGAGTAGCCGCACCGGCATTAGCGCCGTCTAATGTGACGGTCAAGGTCTGAGGTTCGTCACCGAATACAATTTGACCGTCCTGTACGGCACTGCCTCCGAAAGTAATACCTGCATCGGCAGAAAATGAAAATAAAAGTAAAATAGTTAAAAGGAAAAAATTCTTCATAAGAAAATAATTTTGGGTTATGTGAAAAATCTTTAAGGTTAATTTTGTGATGAAGCCGAAACACAATCCGGAAAAATAACCTTTCAAAAATGACTTGTTTAGTACATTTGAAAAGCAGTTTCCCCGCAGCATTGCTTTAATTTTGCAATCCGTTTCAAAAAGCGGGAAGTAGCAGCATTTTATTTCGTATTATTTTTTTTTTGAACGAATCCGGTGCAATAACCGTTCCTAAAACCGAAGTACCGGTCGGGATGTTTAGTTACTTAAAATCCTTATCAATATGGCGCGCAAAAAAAAGAACGAACTCAACGAAGAACCTTTGCCGAAAATGAGCAAAGAGACCTTTATGCAAACCCTGAAAATTTTCGAGTTTGTCCGCCCCTACCGTTGGTCGCTGATTTTCGGAATATTCCTGCTGTTTTTGAGCAGCATGGTCTTTATGATTTTTCCGGATTTATCGGGCAGAATGATTGATATTGCGCAGGGAAATTCGGAACTCGGCTACGGACTGAACCAAATCGGGCTGTTCCTGCTGTTGGTGCTCTTTCTGCAATCTTTCGTCAGTTATTTTCGCATTCTTATCTTCGCCAAATTGAGTGAGCGCGGCACCGCCGACGTGCGTCAAGCCTTGTACAATAAGCTCATCACGCTGCCGATTACCTTTTTTGAAAGGTCGAAAACGGGCGAACTCATCTCCCGCCTCACCGCCGACGTCGAAAAATTGTACAATACCTTTTCCATCGTTTTAGCGGAGTTTTTACGGCAAATTTTTATTCTCATCGCGGGCATTATTTACCTCGCCGTTATGATGCCGAAGCTGTCGCTGATTATGCTCGGCACCTTTCCCGTGGCGGTGATCGGTGCTTTCTTTTTCGGGCGTTACATCCGCAAATTATCCAAAGAAAGACAGGAAGTGCTCGCCGATACCAACGTCATTTTGAGCGAAACCATGCAGTCGATTTCCGTCGTCAAAGCTTTTACGGGAGAAGTGATAGAATCGTTGCGCTACGGTAAATCAATTGATAAAATGGTCGATATCGCCATGAAATATGCACGCGGACGGGCATTGTTTTCGGTTTTCATTGTTTTTGTGCTGTTCGGCGCCCTGTTTTTCGTGATTTGGACGGCGGCGAAAATGCTGCAGGCGGGCGAAATCACGGCGGGCAGTTTGGTCGCTTTCGTACTTTATACCGGCATTATCGGCGGTTCGATTGCCTCTTTGGGTAATTTTTACACGGAACTCATCGGTGCCATCGGTGCCACGGAGCGCATTCGCGAAATCCTGCGCACGGACGGCGAAGTCGATTTGCTGCCGACCGTTAAAAGTGTCGATGCGGCGGGTGATATTCGCTACCGTGACGTACATTTTCGCTACCCGACGCGCACGGACGTTCCGGTTTTGCGGGGCTTAGATTTGGACATCAAAGCAGGCAGCAAGGTCGCTTTGGTCGGTGCCTCGGGCGCGGGTAAATCGACAATCGTGCAATTGCTGCTCAAATTTTACGACATACAAAGCGGCGCCATCACGGTCGGCGGCAAGAATATTTCCGACTTGGAAAATCGCGCTTATCGCAAAAATATCGCCATCGTACCGCAGGAAGTTATCTTGTTCGGCGGCACCATCGCCGAGAATATTCGCTACGGAAAACCCGACGCGACGGAGGCGGAAATTATCGCGGCGGCTAAGCAGGCCAATGCCTACGAGTTCATCGAAAACTTCCCCGAAGGACTGCTGACGCTCGTCGGCGAGCGCGGTATCAAACTCTCCGGCGGACAAAGACAGCGCATTGCCATCGCTCGCGCCATTCTCAAAAATCCGCGGATTTTACTGCTCGACGAAGCCACCTCCGCCCTCGACGCCGAGTCGGAAAGATTGGTACAGGATGCGCTCGACAAACTGATGGAAGGCAGGACTTCGATTATCATCGCTCACCGCTTGGCGACCATCCGCGAGGTGGATGAAATTTTTGTCATTGACAACGGCACGGTCATCGAACGCGGTACGCATGAGGAACTTTCGGCGAAGGAAACGGGGACTTATCAGGCATTGGCGAAGTTGCAGTTTGAAACGGAAGGGGTTGGGTGATGGGTGATAGTTGACGGTTGACGGTTGACGG
>JAHDCG010000140.1 GCA_020629965.1 Saprospiraceae bacterium
CGCAAATATACCCAAAAAAAAGCCCTGACAAATCTTGCGACCTGTCAGGGCTTTTTAGCGAAAAAAGAGTAGCCTCACAGATTGCACGGGCAATTGCGAATAATTATAATGCTGCAAATAATTCGGTTACTGTTCATTTTTTTGAAGTTGTTAGGCAAAGATACGGATTTTCGGGAGGAAAAGTTCAATACTCACCGAAATACAATTTCCTTTCCCTGTTTTACCCGCTGATTCTCTCCGTCAAAAATCGACCGATTTCTTTGATGTCTATTTTTCTACCGAATTTTACACTGAAAAGTCCGACGCCCGAAACCCAAATTTTAAAATCGCTGTCCATGTCGAAAGTTCCGGAAGTTTCGACTGAAAACGAACTGATTTTATTATACGGAAAAATTCTGAACTCTTTCTTTTTTCCGGTCAAGCCCTGTACATCTACCGCGATAATTTTTTGCGAAGTAAAAATGACGCGGTCGCGCGAATGCTTGTAATTCAAAAGCACCTGCTCGCCGGGCAGTAAGAATAATGCGAACAAATCTTGTCCGTTTTGCGCATCTACCTTATCGGTCACACTGAATTTTGCTAACAAGTCGATAGCCATGATTTTTTGGTTTAGTTTTTAAAATGAATAAAGTAATATTGTTATCGTAAAAAAGCTGTGAAAGTTTCGCTTTTTACAAAATCAAATCCCCATACCCCAAACAAATCCCCATCCCTTTCTCTGCAAAATACGCCGCCGTCTCCTTCGCCGAAAGCGCACTCGTTGCCAAGACAAAATCGCCGCCCCAGGCTCCCAACGACTTAATTTCTCCCGCAAAATCGGGGAAGTACAAATCCTTGGCGCGGGGCAGTTCCAAAGTTTCCGCCGTGATTTCCTCGTGCATTTTCAGTTTTTCTTCAAAGACGGCGAGACTGTCCGCCCGCGCGATTTCTTCCGTCAGCGTCGAGATGCGTTTGACCAACTCGGGCGCGGACTTCACCTTCTCGCGGTAACGCGCAATGCCCTCCCGACTGTTCTGCTTTTTTTCTAAATACACAAAGTACAACTTGTCGAGAAAGGCGGGCTGAAACGGGAAGGGCAAGATTTTAGGTCGTTCTTTTTCTTCCAAACGGTAAAAAATCGCGGACTCCGCACCCGCACAGGCTAAGTCATAACCCGACCCGCCAAAGGTATCGAAAAGCAACCGGTAAGCATCGACTTCCGCCCACTGCGCGAGGTTGTACAGCAGCGTCGAACTCGTCCCCAAGCCCCATTCGCGCGGAAATTCCAACTCCGTGCGCACAATCGCGCCGTGCGGCAAAAAGCCCTCGTTTTGCGCACGAACCGCTCGTAGTATTTGTTGTAATCGCTCCGCCGTCGCCGCGTCCGTCGTAGAGACGAGCGCAAAATCTTCGATATCGAACAGTCCTTTGAACCATGTCTCACCTTCCGCATCCAGACTTTCCCAACTCAAATGTGCAAAGTCTTCCTGCTCTTCGACGTGCAGACTTTGCCCCTGTTTGGTCGGCACAGCGAGGGAAAGAGCGCCGTCTAAAACGAAATATTCGCCGGACAGGAGGAGTTTGCCTCGGGCACGGAAGGAACAGGTGGATGGGTTCATAAAATTTTCTTAGACAGGATTGACAGGATTTTTTTCGTCTTGACTTTTTCCGAGGTGTCTGACACTTGACCCGAGCAGGAAACAGGAAAGTCAACGTTTACCGAGGTTTTATGAATAAAAAGTGTTCCCGACTGAAGTACGGGACAGGCTGACACCGGTTCCTCATTCAAAAGCCGGTGTCAGACGCTTTCTTTTGCTAACCTTCACAATAATTCTCAATTTCGGTACTTTTTGCAAGCGGCAGCGTCAGACACCTAAGTGCTTACAACTCCACTTCCTCCGCGCTGCGAATGCTTTCCAAAAAAGCCCGCACGGCAGAAAAAGAAACGGATTTATCCGCAAAATACTTGACGGCTTTTTTTGTTTCGGATTCGGTAGCGGCGAGGTGGTTAGTGATGTTGAGCAGGTGCATCTTCATGTGTCCTTTTTGGATGCCCGTCGTCGTCAACGACCGCAAAGCCGCAAAGTTTTGTGCCAGGCCCGTGACCGCGATTATCATCATCAGTTCTTCCGCCGTCGGATTGCCGAGCAGTTCGAGCGACGTTTTTGCCATCGGGTGCAACTTCGTCAGACCGCCGACCGTACCGACCGCCAAAGGTAAATCTATCCAAAATTTGAAGGTGCCGTTTTCGACCGTGCAGTGCGACAGGCTGCGGTACTGACCGTCGCGGGCGGCGTAGGTGTGTCCGCAGGCTTCGATGGCGCGGAAATCATTACCCGTTGCTAAGACTACGGCATCGACACCGTTGTAAATGCCTTTATTGTGGGTCGCGGCGCGGTAAGGGTCGATGCGCGCGATGCGGACGGCGGTGCTGAATTTTTCGGCAAAAACCTCCGCACTCATACCACCGGGGAAAGTCCCCAAATCTTCGACCGGACAAGTAACCGTTGCCCGCACCAGACAGTCGGGCGTGTAGTTGGAAAGGATGGCCATAATGACCGTCAAATCCCGCTCTTCGTCGGAGAAAGCGGGGTGCGTTGCCGCGAAACTTTGCAGCGTTTGCCCCATGCGCTCCAGCACGCTGTTGATGAAGTTTGCGCCCATGCTGTCGCAGGTCTCGAAAGTGCATTTGAGTTGATAATAATGCGGCTCGATGTGCGTCATTTCCTGCAAGATGATATCGAGAATACCGCCGCCGCGTGCCTCCATATTTGCCGTGAGATCGGCAGCTTCGGCGCGGAGTTTTTTGCGCAATTCGGGAAAATCTTCGTGCAGTTTTTCGGGGTCGCCCGTCCAGGTGAAATGCACCTGACCGACTTTTTTGGTGCCGAGTATTTCTGCGGTAAAGCCGCCGCGCTGCATCCAAAACTTAGCAGCAGCCGAGGCTGCTGCAACTACCGAGCTTTCTTCGATGACCATCGGCACGGCGTATTCTTTGCCGTTGATAATGAAGTTGGGCGCGACACCGTAGGGCATCACGAAGTTGCTGATGGTATTCTCACTGAACCCGTCGATGATGCGTTGCTGCTCCGCGTCTTTGTGCCAAAAACCCTTGATGACGTGCATGACGGCTTCGGGGTCTTTAAAGAAATTTTTGGCGACCCATTTCAGCTTATCTTTTTTCGACAGTTTACTAAAACCCGATACTGTTTTGTTGCTCATTTTTGTTTGTTTAAACTAACGTACCTGCAAAAACGCCCGCGCCAATTCCAAACCCCGAATTTGTCCTTCTACAAAACTTTTCAACTCCGCGTATTCTCCCCTTGCGTGTCGCAAAAATTCCGACGCCTGACCGTACACGGCGGTCGTATTTATTTTTTCGGTCAAATAATAACCGTCCAAAAAAGACTTGACGCCGCCCGAAATGATGACTTCGCGGCATTGTACTTTATCGCCGAGTTCCGCAAAGATGCGGTTGGTCATATCGACCATTTCGGCGGCACTGTGACCGACATTGGCTAAGGAGCCGTACACCGCCTGTCGTACCGGGTCGCTGCGCAGCAATTCCAATTTTGAGAAATTCGTACCGCCGTTTGCCGCAAAATCGACGGCGGCGAGCGGTAATTGAAAGAGCGTTTTCAGACTTTCGTAACCAAATCCCTGCCCGACTTCTTTGACGATGACGGGAAAATCAAATTTTGCCAAAACCGTCCGGATCGTCTCCAACGGCGCACGTTGAAAGCGGTCGCCTTCGGGTTGCAGCCATTCCTGCAAGGGATTGACGTGAATAATTAAGCCGTCCGCGCTCAACTTGTCGATTAATTCATTCAGCAAGAACAGGTCACCGGCGTCGATGAGTTCTTCGAGCTGCGCGACACCGAGATTAGCATAAAGTGCGGCATCGTTACCGATTAAATGCCTGACATCAAAATCCGCAAGTCGCTCGTCGCTATACAGGAGCGCACGGCAAGAACCTAAGCCCATGCCAAAGCCGAACTCGCCGCAGGCACGCGCCAGATTGTGGTTGATGCGATTGGCGAGTTCCGTACCGCCGGTCATGCTGCTGACCCACATCGGTGCTTTAAAGGTCTTGCCCAAAAAGTCAAAGGCGGGCAGACTGCCGGGCGCGGGGTGTGCGGCGGTCAGCGGCTCGTAGTAAAAGCGGCTGTCCAAACGGTCGGCGCCGACCTGCGACTGCAAAGCTAAATTAATGTGATCGGCTTTACGCTCGGCGGCGGTCGGGTCTTTTTCCGGAGTCAGCGGCGGTATGATATTTTCGGACATTCAGTTTTTTTAATTAAGTCGGAAGTGCAAAGATAGCTTCCGTCGGTTGAGTAACCTAAATGAAATGCCGAAATCGAGCGGTAGGTTTAAGAGAGGGCGGTTTTAGTTTGGCTGAAATGCGGAATTGGAGGAGAGAGGGGCGAGGTGAGAGACGGGTTTGGTTTTGTTGTCGGACGTTCATTTCCAAATAACGTAGATACGTTTTCCTCCCTTTGGTAGCAGCCGTTTTAGAATTATTATCGGCAGCACTAAGAATGCTGCTATCGGAAAATTTGTGATTTTCTTTTAAATTTGGATTTGGAAACGATACTTATGCAAATTACAGATTTACGGGGGGAATCTTTCGGCATTACAAATGCCGACGAGCGACAGGAATTTTTGGCAGTGACAGCAGGCGCTTTGAAGGCTGTTCAATAAACTGTGTCAAACTGTGTACAAACCGTGCCGCCCCTCTCTCCTCTTCGCTCTCTCCTCTCCCCTAAATCTTCCCCTGATTCCTAAAAAATAAAAGTAAAACGCACAGCATAATCACGCCCGTTGCGCCGCCGATTTGCAGCCAGCGTTCGCGTTCGGCTTGGATGGTACTTTCGACATAATACGGATTGGCGGAGCAGGGCGTGCCGTAGCCGTTGAGCGACTCCCAATTTTCTTGGTCGCCGTTGTCGAGGTGCGGCAGCAGGAGATTGAAGGTGAAAACGCTGTCGGTCGGCGGCAGCACATAGGCAACGCTATCGACCCACGCGCCCTGCGGGTCAAAGAGGGCGAGCGTTTCTTCGCGTTTGCTGAGTCCGAAACCGGTGTCGCCGACAAAGCGGTAGGCCTGCGGATATGCGGCGGCAAATTTCATTTCATTTTGACATAAAATCACGTAGTCGCGCGCGGGCAGGCTGATTTTGGGCAGACGGAATTTGTGTTTGCTGTCCGTAAAAGTCCAGTCCTGCAAGTTCACGCCGACGTCGGAGTAGTTGTAAATTTCTACCCAGTCGCCCGCTTTTTTGTTGTTGCAGTTGACTTCGTTAATAATAACTTTTCCGGCGAGCGGGTGGTCGTATTTTTCAAAAACGGCGCGGAGGTTGGTGGTTTTTTCTGTCAATTTTAACGTCAAATCGCGCTCATCCGCAAACTCTTCGATGCCGAGCCAACCGACAAAACGGTAGCCCAAACGCGGTTTCGCCTCGACGGTCACGGGGACATCGGAGAAATACCAACCCGAAAATTTCTTGTCGTCTTTGATTTTTATGTTGTCGTTCAGGATGACTTTTCCGCCTTCGGTCGCACTGATTTTTACCAAATTTAATTGTGACAAAGCAAATTTTTCGCGCAAATGCTCGCGCACGTAGGCTTGACGTTTTTCGCCGAAAGTGCGCATGACTTCGATATTTCTGCGCCAGGTTTTTTCTCCGATATTCCAACGCCGCAAATGTCTTTGCATTTCGGGTTCCAAGCGATTTTGGTGTTTATCAATTTCCGCGTCGATATTTTCTGCGGTAAAAGTCGTGTTCAAGCGGTCGCAAAAGCGGTTAATGAAAGCGCGTTTGAACTCGCTGTTTTCCAACATTTTGCGCAGGATGAAGGTACTCCAGGCCGGGTTTGGCCAACTTTCGCCGTCGGGTTTGGTGTGAAATTCGAGACTGTTATTGCGGTAGGCTTTCGCGTCGTGCAGCCCGAAACCCCAATCGGTATCGTACAAAATCCATCGCCATTTTCCGTCGGTGGTTTGCGGTCGCCAAAATTTGATATTGCCGCCGGCGTCCTGATTGTCAAAAAAGATTTGCGCAATTTGATAATCCGTGAAGTTTTCGAGGTCGAGACGGGAAGCGACGTAGGCGTAATTTTCGGGTTCCGACATGTCGTGGTCGAGCATAAATTTCAGCGTGCGCACATAATGTTTAGAACTGCCGCGTTTGCGTGACAGGCGGTGCTCGATGATGTCCACGCTGTCTTTATCGACCGGAAAATGACCGTTGAGAAAGTAGCGATTTATTTTTTCGCGGATGTTGTAAATGCCCCAATATTCGCCGTTGAGATAGACGTGTGCGGGGCGCGATTCCTGCTTTTCCAAATCCCAATCGTCAAGCAGACCCGTCATAAAAGCATCCCGAAAATGGCTTTTTCCGAAGTCACTGCCCGAATTGCGCAGCACTAAAAATTTATACTTTTTCAAACCCGCCCGCCCGAATATTTCGTGTTTGATGCGCTTGCGACCGTAACGCGAACGGGCGACGACGGTCAGTGATTTTTGCGGAAAAAGGCGACTCATACCGCCGAAAAGTCGCAGCCCGGTTTGTGCGCGAAAGTAGCAAATGCTGTCCGGCTCGTAAAATTCGGTATTGACGGCAAATTCTTTTTTTGACCAAAAATTCGCCCCCGGTTTGCGCCACAGACTATCGACTGCGTTGTTGCCTTCCATAAAAAGCCCGTTTTCGACATCGAAAAGCAGGGCGGGCGTGACGGCAAGCGAGACAATCGGAAAATCCGTTTTGGGTTCGTCGATAAAATAAGTGTGACTGACGGGCGTGCCTTTGATGCCGTTGCGGTAAGCGACGGCGCGGACGACGGTCGTTTTGTCGATTGTAAAAGATGTGCGGTAACGGTGCGCGGAAATGCGCTGCGGCAGGGTGCCGTCGAGGGTAAAATAAACCTCGGCGTCGGAGGTCAGCAGGTCGATGCGTATTTTATCGGAATAGAAGCCGCCTTCGGGCGCAAAGGTGATTTCGGGCAGTAAGGAAGCGGGACGCACCTCCGGATTTGCGGCTTGCAATGCGGCGGACTGTGCCGACCCGACGAGCGGCAGACACAAGAATGCGAGGAGGATATGTAAGTATTTTCTCAATTTGTACGTTACGGGTTTTGCGCAGTCGGAAGAAATCGGTGCCTCGGAAATTTTGCGACCGAGGCTAAACGAACACGCAATTTAAAGGTTTTTAAATTGAAACGAAACATTCATTACGAAGAATAAAGACTCATTCTAATCTTCTAAGCGATTTTTGCGCCAAAGATGTGTTTTTTTGCATCTTACCCAACAGAAACGAACCGGGTTTTACCGTGGTCTCGTTTCTCGTAAAGACGCTTTTCAGAGTGTTTTTGAACAAGTCGTCGTCAACAATTTACAAAATACACAAATGAAATTATTACAATATATAACACTGTTTTTTCTGTTCGGACTCGGCTTAGCCTCCTGCACGGAAGGGCAAATGAAAAGTTTAGAACCGAAAGCCAACGCTTACGGTAACTTAAATAACGTGGTCGTCATCGCGGATGAAGAGCTAATCAACAGCACCCCGGGCGACTCATTGATGTACTATTTGCAGGCCGCTTATCCGATTTTGCCGGCACCCGAACCGCTGTTCGATGTGAAGGTTTACGCGCCCGCGCAGGTGCTGTCGAGCAAGCAACGACGGGAGTTGCGGACTTACGTCATCCTCGCCGATATGTCGGATAAAGACTCGCCGACCACGCAACTGGTGAACCGTGATTTAGGGGAAGAAAACGTGCGCGGTATCATGGAAACCAAAGGCTACTCTACCAAAGTAGTGAAAGACCGCTGGGCAAAAGGGCAGGTTTTGATTTACGTTTTTGCCAAAGACGAAGCCACACTGACCGAGAATGTGATGCGCAGTTTTCCCGGCATCGTGCAGCGCATTAACGAGCACGACAGCCGTCAGATTATGACTACTTCTTTTTTTAAAGGCGATAATCGTCCTTTGGAGCAGGAGATTTTAGATACGATGGGTGTCAAAATTCGCTTGCCGAAAGATTATCAAAAAGCGGCCTACGACCCCGGCTTGAATACTTTTTGGGTGCGTTTTGATGAGAAAGAATACACCTACAACATTTTGCTGCACAAGGTCGATTACCGAGACAAAGAGCAACTGACCCGAGAAAGTTTTGTCGTGATGCGCGACTCTATCGGGCAGTTAGTCGCTACCGATGCGGAAAACTCGCGCATGGTCGTCAACGATACGGACTTGCCGCTGTACGTAAAAGGAACGACGGTCAACGGGAATTTCGCGCTCAAAGCCAACGGCATTTGGGAAATCGAAAACGATTTTATGGGCGGACCCTTCGTCAGTTATTTAATTCACAATCCGAATACGGACGAGATTGTCTTAGCCGACGGTTTTTTGTTTGCTCCCGGAAAATCGAAACGGGAAGCATTGCAGGTGTTGGATAATATTTTGCAGACGATTAAGTTTTAAATGAGGAGAGAGGAGAGAGGAGAGAAAGGGGAGAGGATTTTCGAGAATCAAAAAAGCAGATTGAGAATGTACCTCAATCTGCTTTTTTAGTTCACAGAACCGCCGCAATAGTTAAAAGGGCAGTCTAAAAATCTAACGTCTAACATCTAAAATCTCACCTCAACCCTGCTCCGACCGACGATTTATCTCATCCCGTATTTTCGCTGCCTTTTCATAATCTTCGTTTGCCAAGACTTCATCCAGTTGCTTTGTCAAATCATCAATCGACATGCCCGACAGAGAAACGGGTTTTTGTGCGGTCTTTTTGGGGCGGCGCGAAGCATTAGCGGCTTGCGGGCTGTCATTATCTTCCAAGACGACACCGGCTGCGTCCAAGATAAATTCGTAAGTATAAATCGGGCAATCGAAACGAACCGCCATTGCCAAAGCGTCGGAAGTACGGCTGTCGATTTCGATGGTTTCGCCGTTTTTGACACAAACCAGACGTGCGTAAAAAATACCGTCCAGCAGGTTATTGATGACTACTTCTTTCAGGTCCGCTTCAAAAACTTCGAGTGCATTTTTGAATAAATCATGCGTCAGCGGGCGGTTCGGAGTCATGCGCTCCATCGCCACGGCAATCGCCTGTGCCTCAAAGCCGCCGATGACGATAGGCAGCCGGCGCGTACCGTCCTGCTCTCCCAAAACTACGGCGTAGTTGTGCGATTGCGTTACGCTGTGCGACAACGCTACAATATCCAATTCAATTTTTTTCATGCTGTTACTCATACAAAATCTTGTATTTCGGTAGGCGAACCTAAATGAAATCTTCGTCTTTTCCTCTTTGTAAACGGATGAAAACACAACAGGTTTTGTTAAATGACAAAGAGAAAGCTGCGCGACCCGAATTTCGGGGTGCAAAAATAAGGATTTCCGGGCAGAATTTCAATACGTGATTTTCCTGTCGTCGCAAAGGCAATTTCAATTATTTTTTACCCTCTTTTTCCGCGCGAAAGGTGTGCTTCGCCTCGTTCCACAGTGCATCCATTTCCTCCAGGCTCATGTCGTCCAAACTCTTCGGGGCTTTCTCTTCGATGTACTCAAATCGCTTTTTAAACTTCTTATTCACCCGTTCCAGTGCCGTTTCGGGGTCGATATTTTGAAAACGCGCGTAGTTAATCAGCGAAAACAGCACATCGCCGAACTCTTCTTCGCGTTCCGCTTGCGCATCTTTAGTGTTCATCGCCTCGTGCAGTTCCGCCATTTCTTCCTCCACTTTCTCCCAGACCTGCTCCGCGTTTTCCCATTCAAAACCCACCTGTGCCGTTTTTTCCTGCATTCGGTAGGCTTTGACCATGGCGGGCAGCGAGTTCGGCACCCCGCCGAGCGTCGATTTTTTGCCTTCTTTCAGTTTCAGTTGCTCCCAATTTCGCTTTACTTCTTCCTCGTCTTTCACCTTGGTGTCGCCGTAGATATGCGGATGCCGATTTATCAATTTTTCGCAATTATCATTTATTGCATCCGCAATGTCGAACGCTCCTTTTTCCTCGCCGATTTTTGCGTAAAAAACCATGTGCAACATAATATCGCCCAATTCCTCCTTAATGTCTTGATGATTTTCTTCCAAAATAGCGTCTGCTAACTCGTAGGTTTCTTCAATCGTCAAATTGCGCAGCGTCTGAAAAGTCTGCTTTCTGTCCCACGGACATTGCTCGCGCAGCTCGTCCATAATTTTGAGCAAACGGGCAAAGGCATCGAGTTTTTTTTGTAAATTGAGCACTTCGGGCATTTCTTTCAAAGTTTGAATGGTTTGAATGGTTTGAATGGTTTGAGTCGTTTTGAGTCGTCGGGAAAATCTAAAGTCTAACATCTCCAATCACACATCCCACTCCCGACTGCTCCGATAATTACTGCCTTTAAAAAGCGCGACCGGCTCCTCCGCTTCATTCAGCACGCGCACCTCATACAAACCGATTTTATGCGAAAGGTTGACTTCCGCAGCGACGGCGAAGAGAATTTCGTCGGCTTTTACTTTCTTTAAATGCGCAATCGACGTATCGACCGAAAAGGCGTGTCGTCCGCGTGAGTTGCAGGCAAAAGCAAAGGCGCTGTCGGCGAAAGAAAAAGAAATACCGCCGTGTAGAATACCGAAACCATTAAGCATTTCGGGTCGGGTACGCATTTTCAATTTCGCGTAGCCCGGTCGAATTTCGACGATTTCAATGCCCAACCATTGGCTGAAAGCATCGTTTTCATACATTTTTTCGACAATTTTAGCGGCTTGTTCCTGCATGTTTTGCGATTTTTACAAAAGTATCGTTTTGTCCGGTAAATCTCCGCGTTTGTCAATTATTTAAAACCCTTTTCTCCGTTTGCATTGTTAATTTTACACCATAATCGGTTCTGCGTTTAAAGTGCCGGTTAGTTTAAAAATCACTTTTTTCTCTTGATATTTTAGGAGAGAGGAGTCAGGGGAGAGGAGAGAGATGAGTTGTGAAGAAGTTTAAATGCTCTCCTCTCTCCTCGCCCCTTTCTCCTTTTTCATCGGGTGTCGAATAAAATTTATTTGAGTGTGTAACAAAAAAGCGGCAAGTCGTTTTATCGAACCGTAGCATCGACTTTAGTCGATTAGCTATTTTGATTTTAACGTTAACAGCAGGTCGGTTAAAACCGACGCTACAGACCGGGTAATCGCTCCTGATTTGTTACACACTCGATTTATTACCGTTAATTTTTACCGTAATGTATTGCTAATTGCTGTTTAACACAAAAGCCATGATTCAAAAAGACTACATACAGCGCATGATAGAGCAGGTCACTAAAGTCCTCGCCCTGCTCATGGGCATGGATGTGCCCGAAGATAAAATTAAAATTATCAACGAAGCCTACGCACATTGGCTCAAAGCCAATCCCGATTTTCTGCGCATGCTGACTCCCGAAAACATTGTCGAAGTATTAGTACGCGGCAAAGGCTATTCGCCCGAGCAAATGGAATTTTTAGCCCAAATCATGGACGCGGAAGGCGACGCGGAACTGCAACGCGGCTACCCGACCGTCGCGGCAAATCTGTGGCGAAAATCCTTAGTTTTGTTTGAATATGTAGACGAAGAAATGCAGTTATTTAGCTTTGAGAGAATGGAAAAGGTGGCGGGGATTGAGGGGAAATTGAGTAAAATTAGTACATAAATGAGAAAAATTAGTACAAATGAGTACATAAAAAAGGCTAATGGGTACAAATGAGGACAAAATGGGCGCATGAATTGGAAAAATTGGCGCAAATTGGAGCATAAAAAAGCCAAATTGGCGCAAATTGGAGCATAATTTTAAAAAAGCGAAGAAAATCTATCGTTTCCGTTTTGGAAGAAATTGGTAACACATTGGTCACAAATGATTACAAATGGTAACATCTTGTCACAAAAAAAGGCGATTGGTAACAAATTGTAACAATTGGTAACAAAAATCAGATGCAATCGAGAGCGATATGTAGTTTTGGAGAAAAAAGCTACTTTTGACGCTGCCTTTCAGAAAAAGAAAATCAAAATTTACTTTATGTTCGAAAAAAACTACCCTTACTGCACCGCATGGATAAATACCGTCGGTTGGATTGAATTAGGTGCAGATGACGAGTCCGACAGCACTATCAGAATTCTCAACGACGGCGGTTTGGTTTGGGAAAACGACGCATATTTAGGCGCGGCCTTGGATGCTGCCGAAAAATATTTGAAAGAAGAACTGCCCGATGAGTTTGGTATCGAACTTGAAATTGAGGAAGATTAGTGCAGAAGGTGCAGGTACGGGGTACTTAATTTTGCCGAAGGAGGAAATGGAAAGAAATTTCGCGGCATTTGACAAGCAGAAGTACCCCGTACCTTTTTACATCGTTCTTCCACACCACAAAAAAAATCGACACAACCAACTAATAAAAATATGACCTACGACAACTTCACCCTCAAAGCCCAAGACAGCATTATGGAGGCGCAGAAAATCGCCGAAAATCTCGGGCAGCAGTCCGTCGATACCACGCACCTGCTGAAAGGGATTTTGGATACGGACGAAAATGTGCCCGCGTTTCTGTTGCAAAAATCGGGAGTAAATCTGCCGCAACTCAAACGCATTCTCGACGAAGAAACGCAACGCTACCCCAAGGTGCGCGGCGCGGAAAAGCAGTACCTCACCAACGACGCCAACAAAGCGTTGGCGCGGGCGAAAAAGATGCTGACCGAGTTTGGGGATGAGTATATTTCTGTAGAGTTGATGTTGTTGGGCATTTTGTCGGGAAAGGATAAAGGCGCGACGATTTTGCAAGATATGGGCGTGACCGAAGCGACCATGAAAGAAGCTATCAACGAACTGCGCAAAGGTAAAAAAGTCACCGACCAAAGCGCGGAAGACGGTTATAATGCCCTGAAAAAATTTGCGGTCAACCTAAATGAGCGCGCGGAAAGCGGTAAACTCGACCCGATTATCGGACGCGATGAAGAAATCCGTCGTGTGCTGCACATCTTATCGCGGCGCAAGAAAAATAACCCGATTTTAATCGGGGAGGCCGGTGTCGGTAAAACGGCGATTGTGGAAGGAATTGCTTGGCGCATTGTGCAAAAAGACGTGCCCGAAAATTTGCAGTCTAAGCAGATTTTCACTTTAGACATTGCGGCTTTGATTGCGGGCGCGAAATTTAAAGGAGAATTTGAGGAACGCTTAAAAGGTCTCATCCGCGAGGTGACGGAAAGCAACGGCGAAATCATTCTGTTCATTGACGAAATCCACACTCTCATCGGGGCCGGCGGCGGCAACGGGGCTATGGATGCCGCCAACATTTTGAAGCCCGCGCTTGCGCGCGGCGAACTCCGCACTATCGGCGCGACAACCTTAGACGAATACCAAAAATACTTCGAAGCGGACAAAGCCTTAGTGCGCCGCTTCCAAACGGTACTGATTGATGAACCTTCCGTCGAAGATACCATTTCTATTCTGCGCGGCTTGCAGGAACGCTACGAAGTTTACCATAAAATCGAGATTTTGGACGAGGCATTAGTTGCCGCCGCCGAGCTTTCCAAACGCTACATTCAAGACCGATTTTTGCCGGATAAAGCGATTGATTTAATCGACGAGGCTGCCGCCAAATTGCGCTTAGAACTCGACAGCGTACCCGACGAAGTCGATGATTGGGACCGCCGTGTGCGTCAGTTGGAAATCGAACGCGAAGGCATCAAACGCGAAAAAGTCGAACGCAAACTCGACGTGATAAACGAGCAAATCGCCGCCGCCAAAGAAAAGCGCGACGACATCCGCGCCGCATGGAAAAACGAAAAAGAAATCGTCGATACCATGCAAAATATCAAAAAAACAATTGAAGAATTGGAAATGCAGGCGGCGAAAGCGGAGCGCAATTCGGACTTCGAGTCGGTCGCAAAAATCCGCTACGGAGAAATCCAAAAAAAGCAGGCCATGCTCAAAGTAGCCGAAGAAAAACTGCACAAACTGCCGCAGGACAAACGCTACACCAACGACGAAGTGACGGCGGAAAATATCGCCGAAGTCATCGCCAAGTGGACGGGCATTCCGGTCAGCAAAATGATGAAGAGCGAGAAGGACAAACTGCTCAAATTTGAAGACCAACTGCACAAACGCGTCATCGGGCAGGAGGAGGCGATAAAGGCGGTTTCGGATGCGGTGCGCCGCAGTCGCGCGGGCTTGCAGGACGAAAATCGCCCGATTGGTTCTTTCCTCTTTTTGGGGCCGACGGGCGTGGGTAAAACGGAGTTGGCAAAGGCCTTGGCGGAGGTTTTATTTGACGACGAAACGGCACTATCGCGCATCGACATGTCCGAGTTTCAGGAGCGGCATACGGTCAGCCGCTTGGTGGGTGCGCCTCCGGGCTACGTGGGCTACGACGAGGGCGGACAACTCACCGAAGCCGTGCGCCGCAAGCCTTACAGTATCGTGCTGCTCGACGAAATCGAAAAAGCACACCCCGACGTGTACAATATTTTGTTGCAGGTTTTGGACGACGGTCGCCTGACGGATAATAAGGGACGCGTTGCCAATTTCCGCAATACGATAATCATCATGACCTCGAATATGGGGGCGGATATTATCCTCGAAAACTTTGAAGACCTTGCCGAACTCGGAGACGACAAACGCGACGAAATCATCGAAGCGACCAAACAAGAGCTTTTTGAGATGTTGAAAGAAGAACTCGCCCCGGAGTTTTTAAATCGCATCGACGAGCGCATCGTTTTTACGCCTTTGACGAAAGATGAAATCAAAAAAATCCTCAAACTCGTGCTGCGCAAGACCGAAAAACTGTTGGCCAAAAAAGGTATGTCGCTCGCACTGACCGAAAATGCTCTGGAGCATTTGGCGGAGTTGGGTTACGACCCGCAGTTCGGGGCGCGTCCGATTAAGCGGGTTTTGCAACGGGAATTGGTGAACCGACTGTCGCGCGAGGTGATTGCGGGAGAGTATATTTCGGGCGATGTGATTAAGGTGAATTATGATAAGAAGAAGAAGGAATTGGTTTTTGAGAAGTGATTTTTTTGAACCTGATTTTTATGATTGCTATGATTTGTTATGAATTTGATTTTACTTCGTAAAATCTGATTTTCGCTTCGGTTTGACTTGTAAATAACTCGACTATGGACTTTTGGAAAAAAATAACCGACCTTTTTACGCAAGCCGAAGACAGCTCGCCCTCGCAGCCCGTCGTGCACGAAATGATTGAGCGCACAACGGAGCAAAAGAAGGATTACGAGTTTTGGAAATCGACCTTGGTGCGCCGTCAGCTATTGGATTGGCTCGTGCATCAATACGGTCTTTTTAAGGCATTACCGAAAGAAACCGATGAGGCGATTGACTTTCTGAACACGCCGTCGAGTAAGGGCTTTGTCATTCATTTTTATAAAACGCAGTACAGCGAACGCGACGCGACTTATTTTTTCGACTACTTAAAAGAGAAGGTTTTAGCGGCGGAATATCGGACTCAAATCAGCGACCGCCGCGAGTTTAATCGACCGAGTTGGGTGGAAAAAATTGAGCGGCATTATCTGAAACCCCAACCCGATTTTCTGAAAGAAGGCGTTGACAAATTTAATCAGCGTTTCGGGAATGTGACGATTGA
>JAHDCG010000266.1:0-212 GCA_020629965.1 Saprospiraceae bacterium
TAATCGGAAAATCACACGGTTCGGGGTAAGACGTCGCAGTGCAACGTCTCTACGGTGCTTGAGGCTTTCGATTAACCTTGAGTCATAAAGTCGGAAAAATAGTTTTGAGAGCAAAATACCGGTTTTTGTCTCTACATAAATTCAGAAAAAAGTACTTCCGTAGAGACGTACCATTGGGACGTCTTGCTGTGAAAAAACGAAAACGGCAATAG
>JAHDCG010000266.1:312-2450 GCA_020629965.1 Saprospiraceae bacterium
TAATCGGAAAATCACACGGTTCGGGGTAAGACGTCGCAGTGCAACGTCTCTACGGAGGTCAGACAGAAAACATGAGGGATTTTATCTTCTGCTGTTCACCGACTCTCCAAAACCACCTTCACCGTCGTCTCTTCGCCGCGCGCGATTTTATCCGCCGTGATAAAATAACCCGTTTGCACCTCTTTTGCCTCGCCGAGTTTCATGTCGTCCGCATTTTGGGCAATGACGTTGGCCCATTCGTTAAATTGTACCAGACTTAAATCCACATTACCCAAAAAGCGCAGTAATTGTTCGCCCTGCGCAATCCAAAAGCGACCTTCCGCCTCGGGGCGACTCATCGGCAGGGTAAAGGCAAATTCCTGTCGCAGATTTTCGCAACCCGATTGTGTCAGTTCCAAGTGAATTTGATTGTTAAAAAACACAATTTCCGTTCCCGTGCGACCGTCTTTGCTGAAGGCGGTCGAATCTACGAGTGACATTTCTTGCTTAAACAACGGCACCGGCTCGCCGAAGGGGCATTCGTCCGCAGCGGTAGTTTGTGAAGTTTCATTTTCGCCGCAGGCAAAAAGCAGCAAGCAGGGGAGGAGGAGGAGAAAATATTTTGTCATCTGTATTTTTTAATTTTTTCTGTGAAAATTCTAACAACCCGGCACAATACGAAGGAAAGTACTAAATAATTCGTTCCGACTCTCCACTCGCTACTCTCTACTCTCCGCTCCGGCTAAAACCGCCGCAATTCCTCATAAACCAAATCCGTCGGCAGACCCATGATATTCGCATAGGTGCCCGAAATATCCGTGATTTTGCAATGCCCGAGCCACTCCTGCACACCGTAAGAACCCGCCTTATCATAGGGTTCGCATTTGTTGAGGTAGTACTCGATTTCTTCCTCGGTCAAGTCCGCAAAAGTCACTTTTGACACGCCGTGAAACAGTCTTTTCTTACCGCGACTCAGCAGACACACGCCCGTTATCACACGGTGCGTTTTACCTTTCAGTTCATTTAAAATGCGCACGGCGTCCCGGAAATCTTCGGGCTTGCCGTAAACTTTCGTACCTAAAACCACAATGGTATCCGCCGCCAAAATAATTTTAGCGGGATGTTCCGTCAAAAACGAACGGCAGGCTTCCGCTTTTTTATCGGCGATATATTCCGCAATTTCACCGGGCGATAGACCGGCCGGATAACTCTCGTCGGTGTCTTTGGTTTTGATAATAAAATCAAAGCCCGACTCGCTCAACAGTTGTTTGCGGCGCGGAGATTTGGAGGCTAAGATGAGTTTTTTATTTAAAAATTTCATTTTTAAATGGTTGGTGGTTGATAGTTGGTAGTTGATGGATGAGCCTGTGGTTTATCCGAAATTTAGTGATTTACCGTTAAGTTTCGGTAATTCGCTTCATTTAACGGTGTTAATGTTGCCTGTTTCATTCATCCGGCAAATTTTTTGCAGTAAAAAACCCGATTTCCCTTGAATATATTTCACAACTATTGAAATAAAAACATTGACCCCTCCCGTCGTTTTTGCTTGTGCAAAATGCGGCAAATATTTTATTTCGCAAATTATAATCCGTATTGAAAACAGAAAATTACACAATTTCAGCTCTGTTTCTCATCGGCTTTTTCGGCATTTTTCTGCTTATGAACTTCCAGCCCGGCATCACAGGCGACGAGGCTCCGGCGGTAAGGTACGAAAAAGTAAACGCTCCCGAATTCGTAAAAAGTACCGTCAGTGTCGATACTCTTTCCGCGCTCGGCAGCTATTGAAACACACAACAGCAACATTTCATTATCATTAAAAAGCAACAGCTTAGGTGTCTGACACTCGACCAGAGCAAAGAACGTTAAATTTAAGATTTGTCGAGACTTTGCAAGCAAAAAGTGTCTGACACCGGATTTCACTTGACAACCGGTGTCAGACGCTTTTTTGTGCATGAGTTTAGATTTTATTTGCAATTTCGTAACTCTGTATCAACAACAGCGTCAGACACCTAAGCAACATTTCATCAACAAAAAACAAAAGCGACTTTTCCGCAGAGGAAAAGTCGCTTTTGTTTTAACATCATCGGTTGACAAGAGACGTAAAGCAACCGGCAACCGGCAACCGGCAACTAATTCCCCGGTACTCGTCGATTTTCCGT
>JAHDCG010000017.1 GCA_020629965.1 Saprospiraceae bacterium
CCCGATTTTTCTCTTACCTTCGCGCCCATGAAAAACAAAATTACTTTAGCTTTAAAAGGGGCGGCAATGGGCGTCGCCGAGGTCATACCCGGGGTGTCGGGCGGCACGATTGCTTTCATTACCGGTATTTACGAAACGCTTTTGCAGAGTATCAAAGCTATCGGACCGGAGTTGATTCCGGTGTTTAAAAAGGACGGTTTCGGCGGGGTATGGACGGCGGTGAACGGTAGCTTTTTGGTGAATTTGCTGGTCGGTATGGTCGTCGGAGTCGTGGTCGGGGTGTTTGGGGTGACGCATATTTTGGAGACTTATCCGGTGCTGCTGTGGGCGTTTTTCTTCGGGTTGATTGTGGCTTCGGCGATTTACATTGCGAAGCAAGTGGACAAATGGGGACTGCGGCAGATTATCTGTCTTCTTGCGGGTATCGGCATTGCATATTACATCACGATTGCCGCGCCGACGGAAGGCAACGATGCGCTGTGGTACATTTTTATTTCGGGCATGATTGCGATTTCGGCGCTGATTTTACCGGGCATTTCGGGCAGTTTTATCTTACTGTTGATGGGAATGTACACGATTATTTTGCCGACGGTGAAAGAAACTTTGAAGACTTTCGATACGCAGGGTTTGATAGTGATGGGCGTTTTTGCGGCGGGCTGTTTGGCGGGTTTGATGACCTTTTCGCGGGTGCTGACTTGGACTTTTAAACGCTACCGCGATGCGACAATGGCAGGTTTGACGGGATTTATGATTGGGTCTTTGAATAAAATTTGGCCCTGGCGTAAGGCGGTACGCGGCATGGACGAGGACGGAAATATAGTAGTCATTACGCCGGATGTCGAGGTGGACAAAATTTTGGAAGAGGTAAATTTACTGCCGGCGGAATACGGTCTGCAGGTCGGCGAGGCGTATTTGCCTTATGTGGTTGTGCTGATGATTTTGGGTTTTGTGAGCGTATTTTTGTTGGAAAAATTGGATGATAAATCGAACAACGGATAGGCTTTTTTGCTGAATTTTTTACGCTGATTTTTATGATTTTTTATGATTTACACTGTTTTTTTTCTTTTGAGTGTACGCGATAATCAATATTTACCATAAACCATAAATCGTAAACCGTAAACCGTAAACCGGAGCGCGGAGAAAGTTCCCCCGCTCCGGTTTAAGGTTAGCTGCTTCTAAAGGTCAGCGCACCGGGGTACAAGTCGCTCCCGGTAGGGTTCCCCCGATTCGGGGGCGGAGGGGGCTGAATACAAACGGCAACCTCAGTCCTCCACAAACCCCTCCGCTGTCATCTCCTCCGCAAATTCTTCATCGACGCGCACCCGAATCACCGTTCCCGTTTTACAACTGCAGGCCTCGCAGTCTTCTCCTTCCTCCGCCTCCGGCAGCACTTCGATTTCTTCGACGATTATTTCCGTTTCATTTACAAAATAATGCGCAACGGACTCTTCTAATGTGACGAAAAGTACAGGCGGTGCGTCCCAACTGTCGGCGCATTTGGTTTGTGCATAGCGAAACCAAAGGTCGGTTTCGGTTTCTTCTTTATTGCAGGAAGACAACAAAGGCAGCAGGGCAAGCAGGAGAATTATCGGATATTTCATTTTATGCAATTTTTTGACTTAAAAACTCTTTATACCGAAGACGGTTGGAAAAGCAAAAACGGTTGGGTCGAACTCGTTATTTTAGGCAATGAGCCGTAAAAGCGGCGACGGATTACAGGTAATTTTTCCTCAATTCACATCCTGTTTAACACCTTGACAGTCAATGTGTTAAAATTGTGCAAATCCCTTACCTCGTTTCGTCGCTGCTTTGTTATCTTTGCCGACGATGCGGACTTTCTTGTCCGTGTGAATACTATGACAACTTTGAAAATATAAAGAATTATGAAAAAGTTACACGTTACTTTGCTGACCTTTCTTTTATCCGCAGGTTGCGCGTTTGCTCAGAACGTCGTACTCGAAGGCTATGCCTTTGAAACCAATAATCGCGGTTATCTCAACGAAGTGCACGTGCGCATTACGGACACCGAAGGCTCGCAAACTTACTGCGATATTTATTCCGACGAAGAGGGATTTTTTACCTGCGAACTGCCCGCCGGTCAGGACTACGTTGCCGTTGCCGAAAAGGACATTTTCAAACAGCAGGTCGAGTCTTTTTCTGTTAAAAATACCAAACCCGGGGAGAAGGCTTACCTGAAAATCGCCATGAAACGCGCGCCCGGTTATTTGCTCGACGTGACTTTGTCCGAAAAATTTGACGAAGAAAAAGGCGAAGTCGATGCCGTTCAGGGCGCACTCATCGAGTTGTACAATAACACCACCGAAAAAGAAGAATTGGTACTCAAAGACCACCCGAACCCGACGTTTCAATACACGCTTTTGAAAGGCAATCACTACACGCTGATGATTCGGAAAAAGGGATTTTTTACCAAACGCATCGAGGCTTTTGTGGACGTGGACGGCTGCATTTTGTGTTTGGACGGGGTCAGCAAAATGCGTCCGGGCGTCTCCGATAATTTGACGGCAGGTAACGAAATGGGAACGCTTTTGGCAAACATCGAAATGGAGCGCGTGGAAGTCGATAAAGCCATCGACGTCAAGGATATTTATTACGATTACAACTCGGCGCGCATCAAAACCGCCGCCAAAAAAGAGCTGGATAAGTTGGTTTATTTACTAAAAACCAATCCTTCGATGCTGGTAGAATTGGGTTCGCACACCGACTCACGCGGCAAGGAGGAATACAATCAAAAGTTGAGTCAGGAAAGGGCGGAGTCTGCGGTGAAATACATCACGGAGGAAGGCGGTATTCAGCCTTTTCGCATCAAAGCGAAGGGCTACGGCGAGTCGGAATTGGCTAACAAATGTGCGGACGGCGTGAAGTGTTCGGACGAAGAACATCAGCAAAATCGTCGCACGGAATTGAAAATTACCGGCGTCCTTAACAATGCGGAAAACAATCGTTCTTTAAAGAAAATTATCGAAGAAGAGCGTTTTGAAGAACTGTTGCAGGAGGTCTTAAATCAAGAAGTCGTCGAGATAAAAGAGGGCACGGAAATTCCCGAAGATTTGAAAAAAGAGTTGGCAGGAAAAACGGAAGAAGAGTCGCCCGCAGCGGAAGCAAAAGAACCCGTGCAGGTCGTACCCGTAAAGGAAAAAATTCAATCCGAGGTAAAGAAAACGCCGCCCGTCGAGAACGAGCCGCCGACCGACCCTTTTGCCGCAGCCGAGGAAGCGGAAACGAAAACGGGAGAGCGAGTAAATGCCGGCGAAAAAGACGCGGCGGTCGTTGCCGATACGAAGATAAACGTGGCGGAAGTCGAAAATGTGCGCGTGGTGAGTGACGATTATTCGGGCTTCAAAATTGAAATTTTGCATACTATGCAAAAACCGTTATTGCCCGACCACGCTGTATTCGAACGTCACGGTAACATCACGACCGATGTAGTCAAAAACGAAAAATACAGCTACATGCTCGGCAATTATCAAACTTACGAAGCGGCGGACAATTATATGCGCAAAACGCTGTTGTTCACTTATCCGCAAGCGAAAGTGATACAATATAAAGACGGCAAACGGCTGGATTATTGATATCATTGTTTAAGAGTTTAGAAGTTTAGGCGTTTAATTCCGATAATCATCGGTACCAATCTTCCTGACGCACCTAAACGCCTAAACGCTTAAACGCCTAAACAAAACTAAAAATGACCACCGAATTTAACTGGAAAACCGACGACAACCTGACCCTTTATGCCAAAGATTGGTCGGTCGCTTTCCCCAAAGCCGTGTTTGTCTTGGCGCACGGCATGGGCGAGCATATCAATCGCTACAACCACGTCGCCGAGTTTTTGAACAGTCGTAACGTCGCCATGATTGGTAACGACCACCGCGGTCACGGAAAATCAGAGGGCAAACGCGGGCATTTTCGTAAATACGACGACTACCTGAACGAGATGGATACGCTTATCGCCGAGGCCGAAAAACGCTATCCGAATGTACCGGTCGCGCTGTACGGTCACAGCAAAGGCGGCAACATTGTCCTCAATTATTTGCTGCGCAGAAAACCGAAAAATATCAAAGCGGCGATAGTCACCGGTCCGTGGATTGAGTTGGCCTTCAAGCCTTCCTCATTCATGGTTTTTTTGGGGAAAATGATGCGTAATATCGCGCCGTCATTTACGCAGGCAAGCGGTCTGCCGGCGACTTCGGTTTCTTCCAATCCGGCGGTGGCGGCGGCTTATGAAACCGACAATTTAGTCCACGACAAAATCTCGGCGGAAGGCGGTATGGGCATGATGGATGCGGGAAGATGGCTGGCGGATTATTCCGGCAAAGTGCCTTGCCCGTTGCTGATTATGCACGGCGGTGCGGACATCGTGACCAGTCAGCCGGCGAGCGAACGTTTTGCGGGGCAACTGTCGGGCGATGTCACTTATAAAGTTTTCGACGGTTTTTATCACGAGATTCACAATGAATTGGGGCAGCAGGAAGTTTTTGATTACTTTTACGCCTGGGCGCAGGAAAAATTGGATTTACTGAACCCGCCCAAGTAAAAAGAGGAGTACGAAGGATACGGTAAAAGTCAAAAAAATCGTGCAATGAGTAGGTTTACAAGTTTAATCGTTTAGTCGTTTAAGCCCCAAAAGCTGATAGCCGGCATTTTATTTACTTTTTTATAGGTAAACAATTATGTCAACCTGCTTGACTTAAATACTCGGTGAGCAAGTTCGATACAAAGAAGAAAACTTCTTACATTAAGAACAACAACTAATCCACCAACTATCAACCACCAACCAACAACTAATTATATGACAGCAACGGACTTCATTATAGCATTACCACAGCGCGTGGACCCGGCGGTACTCGACGGCATCGCCACCAATTTTCACTTTGACATCAGCGGCGAGGGCGGCGGTCAATACACTGCGGAAGTGTGTGACGGCGAGCTGGAAATCAGCGAAGGCTTTCACGGCGAGCCGAAGTGCGTCGTCAAGACGAGCAACGACACTTTTATGAATGTCATCAACAAAAAGACCAACCCGATGATGGCGGTGCTGATGGGTAAAATCAAAATCAGCAATCAGGGCGAATTACTCAAATACGCTAAGATTTTCGGGATTATGTAAATTATACGGATTTAGAATTTCAGCCGCCGCACAGAACATTCGTTTGGCTACGCGGTTTTAGCAAAAGTCGGAAAGGCAGCGAAGTTATACGCGGCGTTTCCGACTTTTTAGTTAACCTGAAATTCTAAATGCAAAAAAGATGAACAATTCTGATATAGGAAAAGGCTTGCTCGCCGGTTTAATTGCCGGTGCGGTCGCTACTTTGGCGAAGACTTATTGGGAAGAAAACTTTCCCGTGCGTGACGAAGAGACCGATACCCCGCCGGCAATACTCGCGCAGCGGGTATCCGAAAAAGAACTGACCGACGATGAAGAAAAGACCGCCGAGACTACCATTCATTGGACATTCGGCACCGGCGCAGGCGCAATTTACGGGATGTTGGCGGAGGAAAGCAGCTTGGTCAGCAGCGGATTGGGTTTGCCTTTCGGTGTAGTATTTTGGGCGATGACACACGGCAGCGTCGTACCCGCTTTGGATTTAGAGCCGTACCCGACCGAGGTAGAGCCGCAGCGGTATGCTGTGAATGAATTTGCCGGGCACTTGGTGTACGGCGTGACGGCGGAGGTGGTGCGGAGAGCGGTGCGGGGGTTAATGTAGGCGTGAATGCTGTCTTCGCCGCTTCTCTTTTTTCGCCGCAAGACTCTACGGACAAATCGGCATCAAGCCGAGAAAAGAGTAAATCTTCTCATTTTTTATTATCTGCATCATTCAAAATATCCACCGGTCGATTGATGCTTTCCTGTAAAGAAATAAAAGTTTCCGTGCGCTGAATGCCCTGTATTTTCTGAATTTTATCGTGCAGCACATCCCGCAAATGATTGGTATCGCGGCAGACAATTTTTGCAAAAATGCTGTACTGCCCCGTCGTATAATGCGCACTTACAATCTCCGGAATATTCATCAAAGCCCCCGAAACATCATCGTACAGACTACTCTTATCCAAATATATGCCGAGAAATGCCGAAATATCGTAACCCAAAGCCTCGTAATCCACGTGCAGTCCCGACCCTTTGACAATGCCCATTTCGTGCAGCTTCCGCATTCTGACGTGTATCGTACCTCCGGACACAAAGAGTTTTTTCGCCAACTCGGTGAAGGGTTGCGTGGCGTTTTTCGTTAGTTCGTCGATGATTTGCAGGTCTAAGCGGTCTAATTTCACGGTAAAAAAGGTTGTGGGTTTGAGTGGTTTGAGTTGTCGGAATCGTTTGAATCGTTTTCGCAAAATTACGGAATTATCGGAGGATAAAATTTGTGGGTTGATTTTTTCTGCATCCTGTACAAATAAAAATCCCGTATCGATAAATTTCAATACGGGATTTAATCTGCACAAGCAACACGCGAAAGTCGAAACGGCAGTCTAACGTCTAAAATCTAACGTCTAATATCTACTCTTAAAGACTTTTAAACCCCCGCATCAATCCCCGGTCCGCTTCCTGCAAAAATGCTAAAATCTCCTCTTTTTCTTCACTCTCTCTTACCGTCGTTTCGATAATTTCAATCGCCCGTCGGGTGTTATGTCCGCGCACGAAAAGGATGCGATAGATGTCTTGTAAATGATGAATCAGTTCGTTAGTGAAACCGCGTCGGCGCAGACCCACCGAGTTGAGACCCGCATAGGATAAAGGTTCGCGGGCTGCCTTGACGTAAGGCGGAATGTCTTTGCGCACCAAAGAACCGCCGCCGACCATGACGTGTTTGCCGATGCGGACAAACTGATGCACCGCCGTCATGCCGCCCAAAACCGCGTATTCGCCGATTTCGATGTGACCGGCGAGGGTGACGTTATTTGCCAACACACAGCCGCGCTTAATCACGCAATCGTGCGCCACGTGCACGTAAGCCATCAGCAGGCAGCCGTCGCCGATGCGGGTCGTGCCCGTCGCATCCGTACCGCGATTGATGGTGCAGTACTCGCGGATAGTGACGTTGTTACCGATAATCAGCGTGGAATATTCGTTGCGAAATTTCAAATCCTGCGGAATAGCCCCGACGACCGCGCCCGGAAAAACGCGGCAGTTATTGCCCATTCGCGTGCCGCTCATAATGACGGCGTTGGCACCAATCCAACAGTTTTCGCCGATAATGACGTTATCTTCAATCGTAGCGAAAGGCTGAATGACCGTATTTTTGCCGACGATTGCATTCGGATGCACGTTAGTCATCGGATGAAAATCATTTTTCTGAGTCATTCCCGTAACGCCGTTTTTTTTATCTTTAATCATGTGTGGTAAAAATTATGTACGATTTACGAATTACGATGTACGAGGAGTGTGAATTTCATTGTTGAATTATTTGATTTTCACGCTGTCATTTTTCTATCCGGTCTTAAAAGACTATACGCAAGTACTCAATTTCCGAATACTTGCAAAACTTGGTAACTAACAATGTACGCCTCGTAAATCGTACATCCTTATTCTTTCTCCCTCTTCACTATTTGCGCCGTCAGTTCCGCTTCGGAAACAATGTGATTACCGACGTAAACCGTGGCGGACATTTGTACGATGCCGCGTCGTATCGGCGACAGCAGTTCGCATTTAATAATTAAGGTATCGCCCGGCACTACCATTCTTTTGAATTTGACGTTATCCAATTTCAAAAAATAAGTGTTCCAGCCGTAAGGGTCGTCCTGCTTCGTCAACGCCAAAATACCGCCCGTTTGCGCCATCGCTTCCGTTTGCAGCACGCCCGGCATGACCGGATTTCCGGGGAAGTGACCCTGAAAAAACGGCTCGTTGAGCGATACGTTTTTGATGCCGACTACCTTGTCGTCCGTCAGTTCGATAATTTTATCGACCAACTGAAAAGGGTAGCGGTGCGGCAGCAATTCGTAAATTTGATTCGCCGTATAAATCGGTTCTTTGTCGGGGTCGTATTTGGGTTTGCCGCGCAGTTTTTTCTGTTCGACAAATTTACTTTTCAGCAGCTTCGCAAATTCTATATTCGACTTATGTCCCGGTTTTTCGGCAATTATTTTACCCTGAATGCGACCGCCGATGAGCGTCATATCACCGATAATGTCGAGCAATTTATGCCGCGCCGGCTCATTTTTAAAGCGCAGTGCCGTTGTATTCAAAATGCCTTCCGAGTCCACCTGCATGGTCGGTTTGCCGAGTTTTTTCGCCAGGGCATTCAAATCTTTTTTCGGCATCGAGCGGTCGGCAATGACGACGGCATTCTCCAAATCACCGCCTTTTATCAAACCCGCATCCGCCAAGTTTGCCAATTCGTGCAAAAAAACGAACGTCCGACAGGGCGCGATTTCGGTCGCGTAATCCTCCAATTTTTTCAACTCCGCATACTGCTGACCCAAGACCGGCGAGTTAAAATCAATCAAACTCGTCACTTCAAAATCATCGGCGGGCAGCGCGGTAATTTGCGTTCCCGTCTCTTCATCGACAAAATCAATCTGCTCGTCTATGACAAAATAAACGCGGTCTTCCCCCTGTTCTTCCGTGCCCGCTTTCTTAACGGCTGCGATTATCTCTTTGCTGCTTCCGTCCAAAATCGGAGCTTCCGGCCCGTCGATTTCAATCAAACAATTATCCACGCCCATACCCCACAGCGCCGACAGTGTATGCTCGACGGTGCTGACACTCGCCGTGCCCTGCGATATCGTCGTACCGCGCCGCGTATCGGACACCTTATTAACGTCCGCAATGACAATCGGCTGCCCGTCGAGGTCGATTCTTTTAAATTTATATCCGTGATTTGTCGGCGCGGGGTTAAAAGTCATAGTCACTTTCGCGCCGGTGTGTAAGCCCGTGCCCGATACACTTACGGCAGATTTGACGGTTCTTTGCTTCATTAGTTGGTTGATAGTTGATGGTTGACGGTTGATGGCGGGGCTGTGGTTGTTTGTTTATCTTTTGTGGTAGGCTTGAGGTCGAAATTTTTTACTTGATATTTTTATATGCAGAAAACGGTTAAACATAATAAGGTCAAATTGACTTCAAATCGAGTTTTTTATGGTTTTAAAATAGTTTCAGTTTTCACGTTGGAAATCATCAATTTTCAACTACCGAAAACTTTGACGCAAAGGAAGTCGCCCTGATTGGGGCAGGGTTGATTGCTTCTGTTTACCAAAAAATCAGGAGCGCAGAAAGTTCCCCCGATTCGGGGGTTAGGGGGGTCAAGACGGACAGAGCCGCACGTCTTCAGCCCCCTCCGCCCCCGAATCGGGGGAACCCTACCGGGAGCGACTTGTGCCCCGGTGCGCTGAACTTTGTAACCAACCAACCCTGCGATTCGGGGGTTAGGGGGCTGAAGACGAACAGCAAACAAAAAAATCCGCCCAAATCCGCTATATCCGCATCGTCCGTCCCCGTCCCGTACTTCAGTCGGGATTATCTACCTTCGTCACACACCTCACTCCTCCAACTTCCGCAACCGCTTTTCCACCTCCGGCAATTTTTTAAAAATCGAAAACGCCCTTAAAAAATCATTATAAGCCATCGCCGGCGAGCCGTACACCGCTTTTCCTTCCTCTTTAATTTTCCGATTCACGCCGCTTTGCGCCTGAATGCGCACCCCGTCGGCCGTCGAAATATGCCCGACAATGCCGACCTGCCCGCCGATTTGGTTATTCTTTCCGATTTTGGTGCTGCCCGCGATTCCCGCTTGCGCCGCAATAACGGTATTTTCTCCGATTTCGACGTTATGTGCGATTTGAATTAAATTATCCAACTTCGCCCCGCGCCGAATAATCGTAGCATCCAAAGCCGCCCGGTCGATAACCGTATTTGCGCCGACCTCCACATCGTCTTCGATAATCACGTTGCCCACCTGCGGAATTTTCTTGAAAGTCCCGTCTGCCTGCGGCGCAAAACCGAAGCCGTCGCTGCCCACCACTGCATTGGCGTGCAAAATTACGTTGTTTCCGATAATACAATCCGCATAAATTTTCACTCCGGAATGCAGCGTACAATTATCACCGATTTTTACATTTCTGCCCACAAAAACCTGCGGATGAAGGACGCAATTCTCGCCGATTTGTGCGCCCGCCTCGATGACGGCAAAATGCCCGACGGCCGTATTTTCGCCCGTTTTCGCCTGCGCGTCTATGTGTGCCTGCGGCGAAACGCCCGACACCCGATTGCTCTGCGCACTGAATTGCTGCAACAAAGTCGCCACCGCTACGCGTACATTCTTCACGCGTATTAAAGTCGCGGACACGGGTTTTTCGGCGCGAAAATCCTCATCGACCAAGACCGCCGCAGCAGTCGTCGTATATAAATGCGGTAAATATTTGGCATCGGCAAGAAAGGTCAAAGTGCCGGCACCGCCCTCCTCGATAGAGGAGGGGCGCGTAATCACGACGTCCGGATTTCCTTCGGTCGTGCCGTTGAGTAAGCGGGCAATTTCTCGTGCGGTCATCTGCATGGGGCAAAGGTAGGAATTTTCGATGTACGATTTACGATGTACGATGTACGATTTACGACGAGTCCTCTCTCGGCTTTTGTTGTTTCATTTACTGACGTTTCTAATCTTTGAGAAAAACTGTGGGAACTTTATCGCTCATTTTTGCGTAATAACGCGCAAGGCTCGGATTTTCCCTACTTAAAAATGCCAACGGCATAGGGCACTTCAGCCCGGTATGCAGTTCCGTAGGAACGAAATGCCGGCAAAAACGGGTTAATATTCCCCACCCAAATTTCAACAATCCCCCCCAAACCCCCTATTTTTGCCGCAAAATTCAAAAAGCAAGGTAAAACGCAGACAGCCCGGGGAAAGCCGCCCGTCAACCGTCAACCGTCAACCGTCAACCGAACAAAAAATGCTTACAACCACCTACATCCGCGATAACAAAGAGCGCGTCCTGCAAGGTCTCCGCATCCGTAATTGGACCGAAGACCGCCTGCACATTGTCGATGACATCATCGCTGCCGACGACGCCCGCAAGAAAGAAAAAACCGAACTCGACGACATGCTCGCCGAGCGCAATCGGATGTCCAAGGAAATCGGCGGCTTGTTCAAGCAAGGCAAAAAAGACGAAGCCAACGCTCTGCGCGAGCAGGTCAACGCCCTGAAAGACCGCGCCGAAAAGGTAGAAAACGAGCTGAACGAAAGCCGCGACCGCCTCGAAGAAATGTTGCTGCAACTGCCCAATGTGCCGCACCCGAGCGTTCCCGCCGGCACGACGGAAGAGGACAATGAGGTGTACCGCGAGTGGGAAGGCGACCTGCCCGAACTCGGCGACGATGCCAAACCACACTGGGAACTCGCTAAAGATTTTCAAATTTTCGACATGGAACTGGGCGTGAAAATCGCGGGCGCGGGCTTCATTTTGTACCGTAAAAACGGCGCAAAATTGCAACGTGCCCTCATCAATTTTTTCCTCGACGAGGCCGACCGTGCGGGCTACGAGGAGGTCATGCCGCCGCACCTGGTCAACGCAGACAGCGCACGCGGCACCGGTCAGTTGCCCGACAAAGAGGGGCAGATGTACCACACGGAAAAAGACAGTTTGTACCTCATCCCGACGGCGGAGGTGCCGGTGACCAACATCCTGCGCGGCGATATTGTCGAAGAAGCGGATTTACCGATTAAGTTTACGGGCTATACACCTTGCTTTCGGCGCGAGGCGGGCAGCTACGGCGCACACGTGCGCGGTCTGAACCGGGTACACCAATTTGATAAAGTAGAAATCGTGCAAGCCGTGCATCCCGACAAGAGCTACGCGCACCTCGACGAGATGGTAGAACACGTCGCGGGCTTACTGAATAAACTCGAATTACCGTACCGTATTCTGCGTTTGTGCGGCGGTGATATCGGATTTACCTCTGCGCTGACCTACGATTTCGAGTCTTACTCTGCTGCGCAAAAACGTTGGTTAGAGGTCAGTTCCGTTTCTAATTTCGAAACTTTTCAAGCCAATCGCCTGAAGTTGCGCTACCGTGATGCGGAGACCAAAAAAGTGCATTTAGCACATACGCTCAACGGTTCCGCGCTTGCTTTGGCGCGTATCGTAGCGACGATTATCGAAAATAACCAAACGCCGGAGGGAATTAAAGTGCCGAAGGTTTTGCAGAGTTATATGGGTGGTTTGGAGATTTTGAAGTAGGAAAATTATCTGCAAAAACAAAAAAGCCGAGGCGCAACCACTGCATCTCGGCTTTTTCTTTTCTTTAAAAAATTAAATCAAACCTTCTTCCCTTCACCTCCGCGCAGCAGCTCATTTTGCTTTTCCAACAAATCCGCCACTCGGTCCAGTAACTCAATATCCTTCGGAGTTTTGACCGTGTTGTCTTTTGGGTCTTCCGCCTTATCTTTCCAACTTTTGATGAATTTTACCACGACAAAAACCGTGAATGAAATGATGAGAAAGTCTATACCTGCTTCCAATAATTTACCGTAGCCCACGGCAATTTCCGTCCGGGCATCCGCGCCTTCGCCCGCGACGGCCTCGCGCAGTATCCACTTTCGATTTTCCAAATTAACGCCGTCCGTCAAAAAAGACAGCGGCGGCATAAAAATCTCTTTGACTATTGCATCGACAACTTTGTTAAATGCCGCACCGATAATCACACCGATGGCAATGTCAATCATGTTGCCTTTGACGGCAAAATCTTTAAAATCCTGCAGAAATTTGAAAGCCATGTGGGAAAGGTTGTAAGGTTGAGTGGTTGTAAAGGTTCGCCTGATTTTATTGAGGTACTTTCTGAGAACGATTTTGCCCGGGGAAGGTTCTGTTCGGATTACTCAATGGGATACTTTCAAAACTTTTCCGGATTTCGGTTACCCGTAGAGACGTTGCACTGCGACGTCTTGCCGTGAAAATACGAAACCGGTAATTCTTCGCTGATCAAAAAAAATACGATGAGATTATTATCACTCACAAATCTGGAAATTTCATTTCTAAATAATCATCAAAATTTATTTTTAGACTAATCTAAATTTGTATCTTTGCGCTACTAAAATAAATTTTCTGCCCGGCAAAGATATCAATATGAAAAAAGCAATCACTTTAATTTTACTGCTGTTCACCGCGTTTTTACAAGCCCAAAATATCACGGGCGTCGTAAAAACAGACGGAAAACCCACCGAATATGCTACCGTCTCTCTCGCTGAAACCGAATACGGCAGCACGACCGACCGCGACGGCAAATTCTACCTCGAAAACATCCCCGCCGGCACTTACGACATCCTTGCCTCCTATATCGGCTACACGCCGTTGCGCCGCACGGTTACTGTCGCGGAAGGAGAAAATTTATCGCTCGATTTCAACCTGACGGAAACCAATACCGTCTTCAACGAAGTCGTCGTCACCGGCACCAAAACCTTTAAACGCAAGACCGATTCGCCCGTCATTGTCAACGTCGTCAGCAGCCGAACTTTGCAAAACGTGCAAGCCTGCAACCTCTCCGAAGGTCTCAAATTTCAGCCCGGTCTGCGCATCGAAAACGACTGCCAAACCTGCAATTATACCCAACTGCGCATGAACGGACTCGCCGGCGGTTATTCCCAAATCCTCATTAACGGTCGCCCCGTTTTCAGTCCGCTGACAGGGCTGTACGGTCTCGAACAACTGCCCGCCAACATGATAGAACGCATCGAAGTCGTGCGCGGCGGCGGCTCCTCGCTCTACGGTTCGAGCGCGGTCGGCGGCACGGTTAATGTCATCACCAAACTGCCGACGACCGACAGCTACGAAGCCGGTTACACCTATCAAAACATCGACGGGCAAACGAGTGACCACCAACTGACGGGCAACGCCGCCTTAGTTTCCGACAGCAAAAACTCCGGAATTTCCTTTTTTCTAAATCGCCGCGAGCGCGGACTCTACGACCGCAACGGTGACAACTTTTCCGAAATTCCGCTTCTGGAAAATACTTCTCTCGGCGCGACAGCTTTTTTACTGCCCCGCGAAAATCAAAAAATCGAGTTCAGCATCAGCAATCTCAACGAATTTCGCTACGGCGGCGAAATGACGGACAAACCCGCCTACCTCACACAGCAGGCCGAGGAAAGAACGCACAACGTTTGGATGGGAAATCTCGATTATCAAATCAATTTTAACGACGACAACACCTCGCTCATCACCTACGCCGCGTGGCAAAATACCGACCGTGACCACTACACCGGTATTTTTCCCGACGAGCCGCTTGCCGTGCAAAATCATTTGGAAAATGCCCCCTACGGCACTTCCGTCACCACGACTTTACAGGGCGGTTTGCAGCTTAACCATCGTTTGTCGCGCTTTCTCGGCGGCAAAAATATGCTGACTTTCGGCACGGAATACATCGTCGATGATGTCAATGACGAAATTCCCGCTTACAATTATTTAATCGACCAAAAGACAACCGACCTCGGCGTTTTTGTGCAAAGCGATTGGGAAATTATCCGCAATTTGAGTCTGCTCTCCGGGGTGCGCGCGGACGTACACAACCTCATCGACGGACCGCTGTTCAGTCCGCGCACCTCGCTGCTGTATAAGGCGGGTGTCGGTACGCAATTGCGTTTGAACTACGGCAGCGGCTTTCGTGCGCCGCAGGCTTTCGACACCGATTTGCACATTGCATTCGCGGGCGGCGGTGTGTCGCGGGTCATGCTTTCGCCCGACTTGCAACCCGAAAAATCACAGAGCTGGAGTGCCTCGGTCAACTACGACAAAGTCACGGAAAACTACATCGCCGGTTTCACCCTCGAAGGTTTTCGCACCCGTCTTGACGACGCATTTTTCCTGCAACCCCTCGGTACGGACAGCTTCGGCGAAGTTTTCGAAAAGCAAAACGGCGACGGCGCGACCGTGCAGGGTATCACCGTCGAATTGCGCGCTAATTATAACCGCAAGTTGCAGTTAGAGTCGGGCTTCACGGTGCAAAGCAACAAATTCGACCGCCCCGTCACCTACATCGACGGCGTGCCCGCGACCCGCGAATTTATGCGCACCCCCGCGACCTACGGCTTTGCATTGTTGACTTTCACGCCGACCGGTCGCTTCAATGCCAACCTCAATTACGTTTATACGGGGCAAATGCAAATCCCGCATTTTGCCGGCGCACCCAATCAGGAGGTCGATGAAATTATTACCTCGTCTTCCTTTTCGGAAGTGAGTTTTAAAGCGGCCTATCGCTTATTTGTAAATGAAAATGCGCCGAATATCGAGCTTTTCGGCGGCGTAAAAAATATCTTCGATGCGTATCAAAATGATTTCGACATCGGCAAAAATCGGGACAGTAATTTTGTGTACGGCCCGGGACTGCCGCGTACGTTTTTTATGGGCGTAAGATTTGAAGGCAAATAACCGCGACTTTTAAGTCGTTGTAAAAAAAAGAAAGCGCAGTCCCGAGGAACTGCGCTTTCTTTCTAAATAGCCGGTCGATTAAAATCGACGCTACGGTACGGGTTGAGCGTATAACGAAAGCCGTCCGCCAACTACCAACCAACAACCACCAACCAATTTTAGCCGGTCGATTAAAATCGACGCTACGGTGCGGGCAACCGTCCACCGTCCACCATCCCCCCGTCCACCGTCATTCTTTCACCACCGACTTCGTCCAAACTCTATCCGCCCCCGTCAGGCGCACAAAGTACATACCCGTCGGCAAATCATTCAAAGCAATCGGGTGAATGCGGTATTCGCCCTCGGACAAAGTCAACTTTTCGCTCTGCAAAATTTGCCCCGTCAGCGAGACCAAATCCACGCGGTAATCACCGGCAAAACCCTGTAATTCGATACGCGCCGCGCCCGTCGTCGGGTTAGGGGAGATGCCGAACAGTTTTGCGGTTTCGATGATGTCCTCGGTGTCGCTGATGGTACCGATGACAAAATCGTATTTGATAAAGCTGCCGAATTCCGACTCGAAAGTCTTGATGCCGATACTCGTCGAGTTGAAATGCCGACGAATCGACAGTCCGCCGCTGCCCGCCGCCGGGTCTGCCCAAAAGGAGAGACCGTCGTCGTTGGTATCGACCAACTCAAGGGAATAGCAGCCGGGCGGCAAATCCAAGTCGTCTTCGTAAACGGTATTTGCGCTCATATTATCGCGGGACAAGACGACGTTTCCGCTTGCGTCTTTGACCGTATAGCTGTTTTCCTGCGGGCGATTATTGGTGCGCATTCTGATGAAAAAATCTGCATCCAAATCTTCAAAAAGGCGCGGTAATTCAAATTCAGAGCGCATGACGTTGTTTTGCGCGTATTCGTCCGTCTGTCCGTTGGGTTGGCTGACGGTGACTTCAAAAACGGGGTTTTCCGCATTTGTCGCGAAAATGTTGGAGTCGCTGACCGGTAAGACTACTTCTTCCGTATCCATCGAAGCAAGATTGCCCGTCCATTCGTAGCTCTCCTCGATATTACCGCCGAGGGTTTTGTAGGTAATCATCAGACTCATTAACGGCACCGCGCCCGTATTGCGAATCATCACGGTAGGGTTGTTGCAAATCGGGTTGAGGCGCTCGAATTCTACGCGCTTGCTCGGGCGCATAATTTCGGTAATCGCTGCATCGGTTTGGAAGTTATTTTCGCCGTAAGTCACCAGTTGATTGGAGACCAAATAATTCGCTTCGGTCATAAAAGCACCGTTGACGCCGTAGTCGATTTCCGTGCCGGCCCCGGGTGTCACCATGCCCGTAATGTCGAACTCGTGTACATCCGTCGCCGCCCCCGGACACCAGCCCGCGCGGTCGTAAATCCAGGTGCCGCCCTGCGGGTAAATCGGATTGTCGCCGCATTCTTTCCACACTTCGTAAGTAAAATCCTGACTGCCGCCGTCCAAATTCATGTAGTGCTGACGCGGTACAAATTCCCCGTTTTGCCCGTGACCGGTGACGGAAGAGCGGAGTTTAAAGTGCGTTCCCGCCGCATCCATCGTGACCTCACGCGGCTCGAAAATTGCGTTGTCTTGTATCGGCTCGTACCATCCGCGGGCAAAGGGCCATACGTTTTGCAGGCTGATAACTTCGCGCGGCGGCGTACCCGTGATGAACAGAAATTTGATGTCGTGTTCTTCCTGTGTCGCGCCGAATTTCATTTCGATAAAACGCTCGCCTTGCAGCACCGGTGCGTAGTCCGTCACGTCGAAAATGAACGATTTTCCTTCCGCACCTAAACTCAAACCGATGCCGTAAGGTGTCACCAAAGACAACAATTCGATTTCCGCCGGACGTTTCAAAAAGTAATCGAGCGTACCGATATTGATGGTCGCTTCGGAGGGTTCCGTCACCGTACCGACGACTGCGCCGGACTCGTCGATGATGCTCATTTCGCCCGAAGGGTAAACGAAAGTTTGCCCGACTTCGATCAAGTCCGTGCCTTCCGTCGCAAATTCCGTGATGACGTGCTGCGCGTTGAGTAAACTGTCTTGCACGAGGATTTCGTTGTTATTTGCAAAGGTGTAAACGGTTTGCGCAAAGACGGCATTTGCCCGTAAATTCACGCCCGCAAAGCCCTTGAATAAATCTTTACCGCGCAGAGAAGTACGCGCCGGTCCGCCGCTCATCGGAGCGTCGAGACCGTTTTGCGAAGCATCCGTTGCCGTAAATCCGGTTGCCTCGTCCAATCGGTAGTAAGCCTGTAAATTTTCGTAAAAAGGATGCCCCGCGTCGATACTTTTGTACAAATATTCCTGAATCGTCTCTGCGTCCAAAGCCTTATTCCAAATCTGAAATTCATCGACCTCGCCGTAATAATTATTAGTCAAAATCGAGGACGCACCGATTTTAAAACTTTGCAAATCAATCGGGCGGGTATTGCCGTTACCGCTGTGCCATTCTTCGCCGTTGAGGAAAATTTTCATACTGCCCGTTGCCGCATTTTTGGTGAATGCCCAATGCGACCAAGTACCCGCAAAAGCTGCCGGCGGCGCGACTTTGTTGATGCGGTCGTAATTGCCCCCGACATTGCCGCAGTCCCAATAGACCTGCCCGTTCGACCAAGGTAAATGCACATTCGCACCGCGCGCGCCCGCTGCGTTTACCCCTTCAAAAACGGAAGTATTGGTCGGCAAAACGTCGGCATTTCCCTTTGACCAAAAGGCAACCGTAATCTCGTTTTCGATGTCTTGCAAAGCCGCACCGGGTACGTCGATTGCGCCCGCGCCCGCAAAGGCAAGCGCACCGTCGGGCGTACCGTTGACCAGGCTCGAAGTGGTCGCGGTCGGCTCGGCGTTGATGCCGTTATTGCCCGCCGAGCCGGTAAAGGTGAACTCCATGATGACGTTGGAAGTACCGTCCCAGACAAAATTTTCGTAGAAATTAAAATCGTGCAGCCCCGCCTGCTCGAAGGTCGTATTGAGAAAATAAACTTCCGTGAAGCCGTCCAAATCGGGATTTTCCGCCGTCAGTATGTTTTTGTCGGTGGCTTTTAAATTGATGCGCATAAAAGGAACCGTCGCGCCGATGCTGCTCATATCCAATTTCAGACCCGTAATATTACCCGGCTCCAAGCCTGCTGCGCTCAACTCGTCGGCGGTGTACAAAAACTGCGCGCGCCCTACCGTTTGCTCGGCAGCAAGCAGTAACTCTATCTCCCCGTTGCCGATGGGAGCAAGGTTTTCTTCGACGACTTCGGTGTAGGAAATGTCGTGCTGCTCGTATTGGTAGTAAGTGTAGGTCGGCTGCGTAGTGTACGAAAATTCATCGCCCGCAAAGCCCGAAATCAAATGCGTCGGGTGGGTTGCCGCCGTGCTGTCGGTCTGCGTCGGGTCGGTGATGAAGGTATTGCAGGAGTAGTCCCATTCGCCGCAGCCGACATCGTTGCCGCCGGTAGTATTGGTGACATTGTCTTTGCAGCGCATATTATACACCATCAAAATTTTCTCGAAACTTTGCTCGCCCGAGGGGAAAGTGTAAGTGCCGGAGCGCGCCGCATTGTCGCGGGTAATGGTCTGCACCGTGATGGTATCTTGGGCGGAGAGCGCGGTTGCAAAGAGGAGAAAAAGGAAAAAAGCGGGTATTCGTTTGAGCATATTTTGAATTTTTGTTCAGTCGTTTGATCGTTTAGTCGTTTAATCGTTTAGCGGGGAAGCGCGGTAAGTTCCGTTTTTTACGGAAGGAATACAGTTTTTGCTTTTCCGAAAAAGAATTTATAAACGCTAATTTACTTTGAAAAGCAGAAAAAACAGAATTTGAACAGAGAAATGACGGCGGCACTGCTTTATTTAAGTCGAAACGGCGCACAAAAAAAAGCGCAGCCTAAACAGACTGCGCTTTTTTCAGAAATTTATGAGCAGGTACGAAAGTTAAACGCCTAAACGCCTAAATCCCCTTCTACTGCATCACATAATTCCCCGACACGACCAAGGGGTTTTGCATCAACTCGCCGAGTACTTTTTTGGTCTTGATTTTTTCGGGATTAAAAGAAAATGCCCAGCGATTTTCGTCGCGGCTGGTGCGTTTCAAGGCTTTTAAATCGTAGTTCATAAAAGTCTGCTCCAAGGTCGCGGGTAGTGCGCCTTCGGAAAGCAAAAGGTTGATTTCGCCTTCTTTGGCGTTGTCGGGCATTTCGGGAATCATCGCGCCGCCTGTGCTTTTGGGGCTGCAAGCGGTGAAAAATGCGAGTGAGACAAACAAGAAAGCGGTGAATATTCCGGTTAACTTCATGGTTAATTTCTTTTTGGTTAAAAGTGAAAAGTGTTGTTGAGGAGTTTAGGAGGTTTAGGCGTTTAGGGCGCCCGCCGCTGCCGAAAAACTCAACGAATCAGAAAAGATAAATAGGTTTGCGTCACTATTTACCTGTAAGGAAGCGAGCAAAGTTCTGATTATCAGCTTCATAGGTCTAAACGGTTAAACGATTAAACCTATTTATAAAAATGCTGTCGCTTACGGAAGTCAAAAGGTTTGAGCGGTCGGTATTGTTCGCTTTTTACCCTAAAAATATCGCCGCTTTATTCAATAACAAACTTAGCGATTTGCACGTTTTTTCCCGTGACGCGTAAATAGTATAAGCCCGCCGGCTGCCCGGCGAGGGGAACGGTTTGGCGGCGGTCGGTGATTTTTCCCGCAGTCAATATGCGCCCCGCAGCGTCGATGATTTCCCATTTTTCGGCATCGTCACGGCTTATAAAAGTCAGATTGTCGCGGGTCGGGTTCGGAAAAATTTCTAAATCGGATTGAGTAAAATTATCCGTTGCGACCGAAGTCTCGCAGGCAGTTGCGGGGAGAAAAGAAATATCCGTACACAACTCTGCTTCCGCAAGGCAGAGAAAAGCCGGGCGTTGACGGTTTGACCGGGCGGGCAGTTTTGCGCAGAGATTTCCACGGAAGCCGAGCAATAACAGGCATCGAAAGCCGCCCAACGGTAATTCGCTTCGGCGTCGGCGCAGATGCCGACGGGCATTGCGGGGGCGTTATTGGTGAGTTTCAAATCCAAACCGCCGTCCCGGCAGTAGCAATCGAAGCGGGAAGAGGCGGCGCAGCTTTCGCCTTGGTCTAAAGCCAACATACAGCAGGCGATTTGTCCTTCGCCCGTTGCCGTGCCGAAGATGTCGGTCGGTTGGTTGGAGAAATTTGTGATGAGCAGTATATAAGTATTTCCGGACTGCGCAAAGGGAATATTTACGGTTTCGTTCTCTGATGCGGAGTAGCTGCAATCGAACGGAGAATTTAAAGTGTCGCAGGTATTTAAAGCCGCATTCAGATTATCAAACGGTCCCCACAGCGCGAAATCAATGTCCACGTCGTTGCTGTTGGTCAGGTTAATTTGAATATCGCCCGGAATGCCGACCTGCAAATAATACCAAGCCGGATTTGGCGTCGTAGAAAGGCAACCGTAGTCATTGCCGGGTGCGGAAGCGTGCGCCCCTGCGACATTGACACCGGCAGGAAAAGTTACGGCGTCTTCATTGCCGAAGGGACAAAACTCGGTGGCTTCACTGCAAAAATCACCTTGAGCATTTGCGGCAAAAGCGATGACTGAAAAAGAGAGAAGGAGAACAAAAAAGCGGTAGGTTTTCATAGAGCGGGTATTTTGAAGAGTTAAGATTGTCTCCGTAAAAATACAAAAAAAAGTGTCTGACATCGACTTTAAAACTAACATCGGTGTCAGACGCTTTTTCTTGCTTAAAGCTTAGATTTTATCTGCCGTTTTTTCTCCTTTTATCAAAAGCAGCGTCAGACACCGAAGCTCTCCGTGAAGGTAGAAAAAAAAAGAAACGATGCTGTAATCGCACCGTTTCTTTTTGTAAAATAATTTATTCGCGCCCTCCGAAAAACTTCCCGCTCGCCCGCTGCCCTTTGTGTTGCACCGTGTAAACCAACGGAATGCGCGCCACCGGCAAATGACTTAACGAGAAGTCAATCTCCTGCCGACCGCCGAGAAAGTGACCGTCCGCCGGTGTACCGATTCGCATTCCGCCGATGGTAAACAGTTCGATTTTTAAGTGACCACCGGGTAAATCAAGGATAATTTTATATTGACCGCCGCCCCGACTCACCATGCGGTGCTGCAAACGCACGGGCGCAACGGGAATATCGAAAACCGGAACGGTGTTACAACTAAAGCCCAAATCATCCAAACGCGGATAACTTTCGCCCAAAACCTCATCGACCGCAGCCGCATCGAGACAAAGCCAATCCTGCAAAACCGTGGCGTACAGCGACCGAAAATCAGTGCCGAATTGCAGATTGCCCGTCTCGTCGAGCGCATTCAAATCGGGGGCCGTGCCGTGAAAGTCGCTGCCTGCCAAGGCCGAACCGAACAACATCACGGGCATTGCCGTACCGTGGTCGGTGCCGCTGAAACCGTTTTCTTCGACCCGCCGCCCGAATTCCGAATAAGTCATACTCAATACATACTGCTCGCGGTCGCCCGCCGCCAAATCTTCATTAAAAGCCGCGACCGCCGTGCTGACCTGCTCCAGTAAGCCCAAATGATTGCCGCCGCCGTTTTGTGAAACGTGCGTGTCGAAACCGTCCAAAGTGACGAGGTAAAATTGGGTCTCCAAGCCGCCTTTTATCAAGCGGGCGACGAGTTTCAGTTGCTCTGCCAGATTGTTGCCGGTGCCGTAATCCGCCTGCGTTTCCGAACTGTTGTAGGCATCAAAAACCGCCGTGCCGTACAGCGAAGCGGCATTGGCGACGGTGCGCAAAAAGACCACTTGCTCGCCGTGGTAGCAGTCGTCGGGCGCGTTGACGTTGTCGAATGCGCTGCCCGTTTCCAAGAGGGTAGTGAGTTGCTCGACGTTGCTGTAATTAGCGGAAATGTCGATGCTGTTGCTGTCGTTGAAAACCACGCTCGTCGGTCCGCCGATTTTGACCGCCGGCGGAAAAGGGCAGGGGTTTTGAATATAATCCGGATTTTGGGAAACAAAATAACGCGCCAACCAGCCGTCACTGTTGTCTGCCGTATCGGCGCTGCCGCTCGCCATGATATCCGAACTCGTGAAGTGCGATAGATTATGGTCGGGATAACCGACGCTGTTGACGACGCGCATTTTGCCGCCCGTCCACAGCGGTTGCACACTCTGCATCGCGGTCGGCACGGCGAAATTTTCGTTTAAATTCAGCAAATCGTTCGTGCTGTGACCGAGCGTCGGGCGCACCGCCGCGTAGTCGCCGTATTGATACAGCGGCACAAAAGTATTCAGCCCGTCGTTGCCGCCTTTCAGGCGGATAAGCACCAATTTGCGCTCGCCGCCCTCACCGAGCGCAGCCGTCAGGGGCGCGGCAAACAGGCTCGCTACGGGCAGCATCCCCGATGCGACACTCGATGCGCCCGCCAGTCCGAGCATTTTCATAAAGCCGCGACGGCTCCACGTTTGGTGGTCGGCGCGGTGTGCGCTGCGGTCGGAAAGGTCGGTGCCTGGGCGGTTCGGTTGTTTTTTATTCGATGACATGGTGTTGAGATTTTAGACTTTAGATTTTAGACGTTAGACTGCTTTGCCTCTCTGCTCGCTACTCTCTACTCTTCGCTCTCTCCTTTCCCCTCTCCCCTCATTTCAACTGATACTCCGGCATTTTAACCAAAAAGCCAAGCAGACCGCTGAGTTGAAAAGGGGTTGCCCAGTAGTTGACCGTCCAAGTACCGTCTTCGAAATAATTTTGCGGAATTTCTCCTTTAAAATTAACCAAAGCCGCCGCGTAGTCCGCCTCGAATTGGAAGCCTTTGGGTAAAAAATACCGGATAATATCGCGGCAAACCAAATCGACGTCCTCGGTTTCGTCGGTGACTTGAGTGACAAAAGCGGCGAGTTCGCCGAAGCTGAAAAGTGACAGCGGACCGAGTTGGCTTTCCTGCGCATTTTGTCGATAAATCAAGTTGGTGGTGTTAATCCAAGCGCGATTGCCGGGCCAACCGGCTACATCTACGGGGTTGAAAAGTGCCTGTCCGAACTCCGTGGTGTCGGCGTACACTCCGAAAACCGACAGTCCGTTAAGTTGCGCGCCGACTTCATTCAAAAAAATCAGATAATGCTCCAAATGCCCCTGAATGACGGTCGCAAAATTATTTTCGTCGAAAAAATGCGTACTTTTAAACAGTGCGCGCAGCAGCTCGGCAATGCTCCAGTCGCTGTCGATGAAAACCTGCGCGAGTTCGGCAATCATTTCGGGGCAGACCTCGGGGTTGACAAAGTTGCGGTACAGCTTGCCGGCGATAAACTCGGCAATCTCGGTGCTGCGCTGCTCGAAAAGCAGGTCGATGACCGCATCGTAGCCGTAATTTCCCGTTTGCCCGAAAATGGTTTTTTCGCCCGTGTCGTGCGTGGCGGGGTCGAAGAGAATTTCGCCCCACGGCTCGGTAATATTTGTGTAGCCGGTGAAAGCCCGCGCCGTTTCTTCTATGTCGGCTTGGGTGTAGCCGTTATCGACGCCGAGCGTAAAAAGCTCGTACACCTCGCGGGCGTAATTTTCGTTGGGACTGCCCGCCGCATTTTGCGTACCGTTGAGATAGACGAGCATGGCGGGGGTCAGACCGATTGCGCGGACAAATTCTTTGAAATTGCCCAAGGCGTTTTCCTCCAGCACCTTGTGGTATTGATACATGTAGGAGGCGGACTCATAAACATCGAAACGGGTCACAAAGTGATTGTGCCAAAAAAGGGTCATGCGACCGTGCAGACCGCTTGTTTGCAATTTGAGAATCCACTCGCGAGCGTAACCGTCGCGCTCCAGGATGCTTTCGAGCATTGCCAGCCCGTATTCGCTCATCGATTTGAAAGCAAAATTCGGCTCGGGCGTGAGCGGCGTGTCGAGGGCGGTTTGGATTAAATTATCGACGACATGCTGCGGGGCTTCCGTGAGAGCAGCGAGTACGGTGTCGATATCGGCGGAAAAACCGGCGCGGCGAAAAAGATGCACGGCGCGTAGTTTGTTCCACGGCACGGCGGCGGTAGGTATATAGGGCGAGAGGTCTGTGACGGCACAGTTCATAAGCGAAGAAATTTCTATTAAAAACCGAGCGGTGTGTGAATTGTGTTTGGGCGGATGTGTGGGAGACGAAGGTGTTTTGAGTTTGTTACTTTTGGGTTGAAAAAATTAGACCTTTTTTAGATTTAATGCAGAAGAGTTATCCCTATTTAGGGAAATTTAATACTATGAAGTTGAGCACACCGGAGGCACAAGTCGCTCCCGGTAGGGTTCCCCCATTGGGGGCGGAGGGGGTCTGAGACGCGGGTTTTTGCTCACCAAATCCCCCCTAACCCCCAATGGGGGAACACGCTCCGTGCCTAAGTTTGCGGATGAAATTGAGAACCAATCAACCCTGCCCGAATCGGGGGGACTTTCTGCGCTCCTGATTCTGTGGTAAGCAGGGCTCACAAGTTCTTTTTTATCGTAGGTTAGTAACCCTGCCCGGAAGTCATACGCGCTCAACGATTCAACATTTCAACAACCTAAAAAGCCTCCGCAATCCCCAGATAAAAATTATTTTCCCTGATTCTACCCAAACCGAAAGCATAGTCGATGCGGATATTCAGATTTTCGGATTTGACAATTTTAAAGCGAATGCCCGTGCCGACGCTGTATTTTAACTCGCCGAAACTGACCTCTTTAAAAGTCTGTGCGACCTCACCGAGACCGGTGAAGGCGACAAAACCGATATTTTCCGTGACTTGTCGGCGGTATTCGACTTGTCCGAAAAGGGAGATGCGGTCACGAAAACGGCTTTCGCGGAAGCCGCGCAGCAACTCCGGGCCGCCGAGGGTCGAAAGCTCTAAGGGCGGTGTGTCGGCCCCGGCGACGCGGGTGAAAAACTGAAAGGCGAGGACATCGTGCGGGCGTGACTGCGAGGTGCGCACGTATTTGCGGTAGTCGAGTTTGGTGAGCATAAACTCGTGTGAACTGCCGAAAGTCTCGTTGTAAAAACCGTGGGTAAATTCTAAGAAAGTACCCGAGGTTGCATTCAAAATATTGTCGCGGGTGTCTAAAGTGGTCGCCAATTCAAGACCCGAGGAGAAAGAAGTCAGCGTGTCGAGCAGCGAGTCTTCTTCGGGCAGCGGGGTGTTTTCTTCTTCCACAAATTCGAGATTCTTAAAAGAATTGAGCCGCCAACCGCCGCCGACAAACAGCCCCGGGCGCAGGCGGCGCAGCAATAGAGGTTCGAGCAGGAAATTATTAAAAGAAATGTCGATTTTGTCCGATTCGCGGGTATTGCTGCCGATGCCGAAGTAGCCGATGGGAAATTTGGAAAAGCCGAGATTTCCTTTCAGCAAAAACTTTTCTTCGGGAAAAAAAACGTTGTATTCCGACCAGGCAATGAATTGATTGCGCAGCGTATATTGCACGGAAATCGGCAGGTTGGAAGTCCGCGTCTCCGCGCCCGCACCGAAGGGTTTGAACAGAAACTTGGCACCGATACCGAAGCCCCAACTCGTGCTCGGCTCGTAAGAAGTAATCGGCGCGAGCACGAATTTGGCGTGCCGAAAGGTGGTATCTTCTCGCTCGGGACCGACGTTAAATTCAAAAAAATCGGCGACGTCCGAAATGAAACCCTGTGCCTGTGCAGTCACGGAGCCGGTGCAAAGGAGCACTAAAAAGCAGCAAAAACGGGTAAAGTATCGAGACAATAGATTGGAATTGTAGGCGTGAAAAATGTGATATTTGTTTAGAGTGACAACAAACATACCGAATGCGGGGGGGAATTGCAAGTTTTCGGGCGACGGAAAGGGGATTTTAACGCGAGGAAGGGGGAGAAATGTCGGCGGGGCGGGTCAATGCAGGACACGAAGAACAGCCTTAATAACTAAACGTACTGTAATCATACAACACCACCGGGTCTAATTCGAGCTGCACGTCAAATGTCTTTCCGTTCGATAATTTAAATTCTTTCCTGACCTCCTTCCAACTCAAAGTATTGTCCGTCAAGGCAACGGTTTCAAATACTTCTTTTTGCAGCAAGGGATACTTAAAGTCGCCCGGTTTCAGATTCCAATCCGCGAAAATCGGTCGGAAGTCGATAAGGCGAGACTCCCCGTTATTAAAAACGCAATATACTTTGAAGTTTGAAACTTTATCGATGCGCAAAATGCGAGGGATTGCAGGTTTATTTTTCACTATATCGGTTTTGAAATGTGATTTGGTTACGGTTTTACCTTGCTTAAAGCTTTTTAAACAAAAACCGGTTCACAGCTAAACCGGATTTCGCAAACCCCGACCCTATTTTTCTCTTAAAAAAAACCTTACCGTAAAACATTAAAGCCCCTCACGCTTTTTCACAACAACATTCTACCTGAAAAAATTAACCCGTAAAGATGACCCGCGTTGAAAATACGATACTGTCCGTCCTTTTGCTCTGCTGCTCCGTGCTGTCGGCACAAAGCGGCTTTTACGTGTCGGCGGCAACGGGCATCGGGTTTAACTCCGGTTTAAAACTAAACGGCGAGCCGGTCAGCGGTTCGATTGCTTCCGTAAGCGAGGCAGCGTCGGCGTATAATTTTCGTTTAGCTAAGAATTTATTCGCCGAAACCGGAGCAGGATTGCGCATAGTTTTTGCACAGGGGCAACTCGGTGACGAAAAGTTTTCGACCAAAACCACGCGCCTCGTCGTCCCCTTTTTAATCGGCACGCATTTTTCCGAGAAGACCGATTTGTACGTCGGCTTTACGGTGCAAAACAACCGCGATTTTGCGGACATCAACCCGCACGAAAATTACTTTTGGCGCAGTAATATCGTGGTCAGATTACAACGTGCAATTACCGAAAAAATCGACTTGTTCGGCTTAGCCAACTATGGATTTTACGGCGTCAAAGACTCCTTTTTATTAAACGACCCGCAGTTTTTTTTACTCTGCGGTCTCCGACTTAAGATATAAAATACCGAAAAATGAAAACCCTGTACTGTTTACTCTTCCTGACTTTTTTTGCCTCCTGTTCCGAGTTTTCGGAAAGTTCTTTTACCGTCGTCGATAATGCAAACCTCAGCCCCGCCGAAGTCGCTACCGACTTGGCGGTCGTGTCGCTGACCGTCGCTGCCGAAGATTTTGAGGAAATGTACGACAACCACGAAGACGACATCGAAATTGACGGCACTTTTACTTTGTATCGCAATCGAGAAAAAGTCATCGATGCACTGCCCGCCGAGCTGGAAATTAAAGGCGCAAAATCCGCTACTTTTGAGTTAAAATCTTTGGGTGTCAAATTCGACGACAGCTACGACAATGAAGACGGTACGCTCATCGACCCGCCCGTCGTCTTGCCCGCCCACAGTTTAGAGAAAATAAAAGCCGTGCGTCTGCGCAATTCCGGTAACGATTTTTACCACACGATGCTCAAAGATTTATCTTACACGCACTTGGCGATACAGTCGGGTTTGGACTTGGATTTGACTTACGGCGAGCCGACTTTGGTCTTTGTCAATCAAGAGTTTTACGGTCTGCTCAATCTGCGCACCGAGTCCAATACCAACGGTATTTCGCGCCTGTACCGGGCAGATAAAGACGACATTACTTTGGCAAAAATGGGCAATCCCGAACTCATACGCAAAGACGGTGATTTTGACCGCATCGACCGCTACGAGGCGGCCATATACAGCGGCGATATCGACTACCTCAAGTCCGAAACCGACCTCGAAAATTTTATCGACTACGTTATTTTTCAGACCTACATCGGCAACTGGGATTGGCCGGATAATAACGTCAGAATGTACGCCGTCGAGGACGGAAAATTTCGCTTCATTCTCTATGATTTAGACGAAGCCGCCGCGATTTACCTCAAGCGCGCCCCGCTGAAATTCGTCGAAGGCAACCAAGACAACTGCATCACCGACCTCTTCAATTTGCTGTACACCGACCCGAAGTTTAAAGCCGATTTTACGGCGCGGTATAAAGAAATCGTCGCGGGGGGTACACTCTCCGCCGAGCGTTTTGGTGACATCGTGCGTGAAAATGCCGCGCGCATCGAAGTTGATATGCCCCGCCAAATTCAAAAATACGGCAATCCGCACAGCATCATCGAGTGGCGCACCGAGACGGCGCAACTCGTCGAGTTTTTCGCGGAACGGGAGGCAGCGGCTAAACGAGATATGCAGTAAATTTTGAGCAGATTTACGTGTTTGGTCGTTTAGACCTAAACATCTGATAGCCAAAATTTTACAGGCTTTTTCACCCGTAAATAATTTTGTAACCTTCTTATCGTAAATTTCGCTGTAAAGCTGTAAAAATACATAAAAACGGGGATGCTGACTTTGAGAGTCGGCATCCCCGTTTTCTTTTGCAGTAAATCGATCAATGCCGAATATTTTCTCCGCCGGCAGTCGCCTGCGTAGTCTCCGTTTTTTTGAGTCGGTTTCGGAAAAAAGGAAACTGAAATCTGCTCTACACTTTGTTATTCGTGCAAGCGGAGCAAGAAGGAGAGGTGATTTTATGCACGGATTTTTTCGACTGCAAAAATTGTTCGTGTCCGGCAAGACTTTTGTTACCTACAAACAGAAATCCGCTTCTGTTGCCGCCCGGCTCCTGTATCAGCTTACCCTCTATACTGAATTTCATTTTTTAATAGCTGTTTTCGTCAGGATATCTTCTGCACGGTTACTTCTTTTCTCCCCGTTTTTCCCTCCTCAACTATTACTTTTAATTTTTTCCGAACAATGAACAACACAAACACGCACATTAACTTCCGGCTGCTCGCAGCCCTGCTCGGTCTTTTTGTATTCACCGCCGCCGCACCGCAGGCCGGTCTGACCGAACGCATTTTTCAACAACTTAAAAATGAAATTATTCATCTGAAAAACACGGCAGATGGCGATGCCGCCGCGCCGCAAAAAATTAACGATGCTGCGACCGCCGCCGCCTGCAACATCAGTCCGGGCTGCATCGGTGGTGATGTTTTTGAAGATTTCAACTTTGACGGTCTGCAAGACACACACGAGCCGCCTGCGCAGGGTATCGAGGTGCGCCTGTACGACTGCAACGGCGCGGAAGTCGGCAATACCGTCTCCGATGCCGCCGGTGAATGGTCGGTCTGCGGTCTGACTGACGGCGAAAGCTACCGCGCGGAGTTTACTTTGCCCGCCGACATTGCAGCTTGGGCGGTACCGACACACGTCAATGCCGCCGGCAATCAATCCGACGTGCAGTTTTTGACCGCGCCGGCTTGTACCGCATTCAGCATCAGCAACGACTTAAACTATTGCGAAGAAAATCCCGCCTATTTTACCACCTGTTACGTGCCGCTCGACCCGATAAACGGTACAAACGCAACGGAACCGATGGGTGCGGCAGCTCCTTTTAATACCAACAGCAGCAATAAATCGTCTTTATTTTTAAAACCGCCGTCCAATACAACGGGCAGTACCTACGGGGTGGCGTGGCAGCCGCGTTCGCAGTCTCTTTTCGTGTCTTCTTACATGAAACAAACGGCGGGATTCGGTCCGGACGGTAACGGCGGCACGACGACCGGCGGTATCTATCGCATCACACAGGACGGCGCGGGCAATCCCGTAGTGAGCCTTTTTACTGATTTACAAAATTTGGGAACGGGAGCCGACCCGCACCCCGACCCGTCCGACGTCTGTAATTCTTTTAAATTCGGGAACAGTAACAACGCTTGTTGGCTGCACGACATCGACGCTTTCGGACAAACGGGAAAAATCAGTCTCGGTGACTTGGAACTGACGCCCGACGGTTTGCATCTAATGACCGTTAACCTCAATGACCGTACCCTCATCAGATTGCCGCTCGGCAACGACCCGAGCAATCCGACGGCGGGGGCACCGCAGGAATTCGACCTCTCTTCACTCTACAATACCTGCGCCGACGCTACCGATTGGCGACCTTTCGGTTTGGGAAAAAAAGGCGGAAAAATGTATCTCGGGGCGGTTTGCTCCGCCGAAAGCACGCAGAATACCGCAGATTTGACGGGATTGATTTATGAGTTCGACCCGACTAATCCGACGGCTTTTACTTTGATTTTCAGTTTCGGGTTGGACTACGAGCGCAACGGAGAAATTCGAGCTTGTAACACCGCTTGCATCGCCGAGTGGCAGCCGTGGTCGGATGTCGAAAGCGAACTGACTTTCAATTTACGAACTTCCGGCTCGGGTACTAAAAAAGCGGATGCCATAGAACCCATGCCGATGCTTTCGGATATCGAGTTTTTCGGCGACGACCTCATCATCGGAGTGCGCGACCGGGCGGGCGATATGTTCGGCGACGATGCGGGCAGCCCTTTTGATCTGAACAGCGACCGCCTGTACAGTCAGGTGGCAGCGGGAGATATACTGCGTGCCGCCAAAAATGCGGACGGCTCTTTCTCTTTGGAAAATAACGGCGTGACGGGTATTTATACCTCGGCCGGTTCTTATCCCGGCACGATTGCCCCGGGTAACCTGAACACGGGACCCGGCGGAAAAGAATTTTACAGCGACGGTAACGGCACACACTCCGAGATAATTTTGGGCGGCTTGGCGCAGTTGCCGGGCAGCAATATCATTCAGACTTCGACCACCAATCCGTTTACGGGTGTGTTTTCCTCGGGCGGCGTGGCGGGCTACGACAACATGACGGGTACGCTGCTGACGGGTAATGTTTTTTACGACGGCGATGATGATTTTGACTTTGGAAAAAACAGCGGACTCGGTGACCTGGAGCTGATGTGCGGTGCCGCTCCGCTCGAAATCGGGAATTATATCTGGTGCGACTCGGTACAAAACGGCGTGCAGGATGCCTGTGAGCGCGGGATGCGGGGCATTAAAGTCTCACTGTACGATGATACGGGATTGCTCGTCGGCACGACGGAAAGCTCGGCGGCGGGGCAATATTATTTCAACCAAAACAACATCGACCGCAACGGTGTAAATGCGGACGGCAGCCCGACGGTCGGCTACACCGGACTCGACTACGGCGCGACTTATCACCTCGTTTTCGGGGAAGGGCAGTATGCGGCGGGCGAATTTGACAACGGCAGCGAAACTTTCGGCATTGCGACCGCCGACGCGGGCAATAATGACAATATCGACTCTGATGTAGATGCGAATAATCTGACCGCAGGCAGTCTCGGTGCGCGCCCCGACGGCTTGCCTTTCATCACTTTGACGACGAGCCAAACCGGGCGCGGAGACCACAAATACGACCTCGGGGTGCTGTGTGCCTGCACCGCTCCGACGTTGACCCCGCTGACCGACGAGTCGATTTGTGAGGGCGAAAATTTTAATTCCGCCAACGTCACGACGAGCGTCACTAACGGCGTCAGTGTCAGCTACCAATGGTACGATGCCGCCGGTATCGACAATCCGGGCACGAATGCCCTGAGCGGTCAAAATACGGCGACCCTGACCGCACTGCCGACCGCTGCGGGTGCCTACACTTACCGCGTAGAGGCGGTGAGTACGGAAAACAACAACTGCCTCGCCGAAGCATTTGTCAATCTCGATATCGCTCCCAATCCGACGGCAACGGTGACGGCAACCGCCGTGACCTGCACGGGCGACGACTCGGACGAAAACGGGATGTTGACCGCCGCCGATTTTACCGCCGGCGAGAGGTTTGATTTTACTGCCGGAGCGACCTACACGGGCACGGCGACCTACGCAGCGGGCGCGACCGATATACCGGCGGGCGGCGTGCTTGCCGACGACCTGCTCAATCCTGCGACGAGCGGACAAAATTATACGGTACGCTTTTTCAATGCGGCGGGCTGCTTCAGAGACCGCACCGTAAATTTACCTTACACCGAATGTTTTCGCCCGCGTGATTTTCCCGATTATACTCCTATATTCAATCCCTGCCCGACGCAGCCTTGTCACTTTACGGGCAGCGAAATTTATTTGGGTTCGGGCGTGAGCAGCGAGATGAGTCCGAACGGTAATACGACGGCGGACAGCGATAACGACGACGGAGCGGCTATCGGCATCTTTACCGACCTCGCGCCGGGCGGCGGTCTGCGCATTCCGGTCACGGCATTTAACAACACGGGCAATCCGGGTTTTCTGCGGGCGTGGGTCGATTGGAACAGCGACGGTGATTTTGACGACAGCGGCGAGCAAATCGCGGATGTCAATGTGCCTTCGATGATGAATGCACAACTTATTCACTTGCCGACAACGGTGCCGGTGAGCGTACCGCAAAATCAACCGCTTGCTTTGCGGTTGCGTATCAGTACGGACGCTGCCGGCTCCGGGTCGCCCTGCGGCGGGGCGGATTGTGCTGCCGACGGGGAGGTGGAGGATTATCTGCTGCGGGTAGATTGTCCGCCGGAGGTTTGTGTGCCGGCGGAGACGGCGGTGGGGAATTGAGTGGGGTGTTTAAGGGTTTAGGGGCTTTGCCCTGTTTAGGCGTTTAGGGGCGGCAGCGGCTCTAAACGCCTAAACTTTTAAACGCCTAAACAAAAAAATATCCGATATTTGTCCGATTGAAAAACTTCTTTACGCACCTCGCAAAAACAACCGCAAATGACCGACAAGCTCACCGTTGCCCTCGCCCAAATTGCCCCCGTGTGGCTCGATCGCAAAAAGACGATGCAGAAAATGGTGCGCTACATCAAAAAAGCGGGAAAGCGGGGCTGTGACTTGGTTTGTTTCGGTGAAGCTTTGCTGCCCGGCTATCCTTTTTGGGTGGACTTTACGGACGGGGCGCGCTTTAATTCCGAGGTGCAAAAAGACCTGTACGCACACTACGTCCGGCAGGCGGTCGATGTGGCGGGCGGCAATCTCGACGACCTGTGCGCGGCGGCGAAAAAACATAAAATCGCAGTCGTCGCGGGCATTATCGAGCGGGCGACAGACCGGGGCGGACACAGCGTTTACTGTGCTTTGGTCTATATCAATACCAAAGGCAAAATTAAAAACCTGCATCGCAAACTAATGCCGACTTACGAAGAAAGACTCGTGTGGGCACAGGGCGACGGACACGGACTGCGCACGCAAAAACTCGGTGCCTTCACCGTCGGCGCGCTCAACTGTTGGGAAAATTGGATGCCCTTACCCCGCGCGGCTTTGTACGGTTTGGGTGAAGATTTGCACATTGCCCTGTGGCCCGGCAATCGGCGCAACACCGAAATTTCGACCCGCTTTCAGGCGCGCGAGGGTCGCTCTTACGCCGTGTCGGTTTCCGGCATTTTTCGCCGCAAAGACATTCCGAAAGACATCCCGCACTACGACCTCATTTACAAAAACTGCCCGAAAATGCCGGCGGACGGCGGCTCGTGCATCGCGCGTCCGGACGGCAGTTGGTTAATTGCGCCGGTAACGGGTAAGGAAAAATTGCTGATTGCCGAGCTATCGCACCGGGAGGTTTTGCGGGAGCGACATAACTTCGACCCGGCGGGGCATTACGCGCGCCCGGATTTGATGCGGTTGGTGGTAGATAGGGGAAGGCGGGGGACGGTGGAGGTGGAAGGAGATAACTGAGGGAGCGGGTTTTATTTATTTAAGTTTGTTGGAGTCAGCGGGTATAAGAAACGCCTGTGCGCCAATCGGAAAACTCGATAAGATGCTAAAATCATTCACCTTTCTCCTCCCTCCCCCAAACATCCCAAATTACATACCCTCCGTACAGCAGCAAACTCACGCCGCCGACCCACACCAAGCCGGATTTCAGCGTTTCGGTATTGTCGCTAAACAGGGCAATCAGTACGGTGAGCGGCACGATACCGACCAAAGTAGCGGCGATGAAGCGCGTGTATTTCATCTTTAGCATACCGGCGATAAAGCTGATTGCATCGTTGGAAAGAAAAGGAGCCAAACGAAAAATGACGACCGCCCCGGGGCCGTATTTTTCGAGGACGTTTTCTAATTTTTTCTCGGTTTTCTCGCCGACCATGCGTGTAATCGTCGCCTCTCCCAAGACCTCGCCGATGACCCAACCGACGGAGGAAGCAACAAAAACAGCAACTACCGACAGGACGACTCCCCACACTTTTCCGTAAGCCAAAACGGCGATAATCATCAGCAACCAAGACGGTACGACAATCAGAAACATTTGTACAATCATCACGAGAATGAAGACCACCGGTCCCCATATCCCGAATTGACGCACGTACTCGGTGACGGCAGCGCGGTCGTTGCTCGTGAAGATTTGGTAGGCTTCGTTGACTTCCGTCTGAAACCCGGGCCATAAGAAGTAAGCGGCAATCAGCAGCAGCGGAACGGAAAAGGAAAGAATACGTTTCATAAATGTTTTTTGTCGGTTGCCGAGTCGGGTGCGATTGTTAAAAAAAACAGCGGTTACCGGACGCCCTTAAAGCGCAGCAGGTTGGGTTTTCCTTTGCCGCCCTCATTAGATATGAGCATGTCGCCGTTGTCTAAAAAGGTGATGCCTTCGGCTTGTTTAAACAGTTTTTTGTCTAAGTGAAAAATGCTTTCGGGTTTGCTGTCGCGGTTAAAAATGTACAGCAAATTATCGCGGGAAGACAGAACGTACAGGCGGTCGGTCGTCGGGTGCACAGCAATGGCCGAGGGGTTGAGTTTTACTTTAAAATTCGATTTTTCGGGTTTGTTTTCTTCGATAAATTTTTCGACGTCCTTTTTTTTAAAAGTAAAAACGGGCTTTTTACTCGTTTTTTTGTCTTTTAAATCGAAAGCGTACACCGTTCTTTCGTCTTCGTGTTTTTTGCCTTTGGGTTCGCTTTTGCCGGCGAGCAGAAGGCGGTTATTTTTGGCATCATAAGCCAAACCTTCGTTATTTTTGACGGGAACGTCGGTGTCGTATTCTTCGACCTCGGGGTCGTCGTCGGTATAGTTTAAAATCTCGAAGAGCTTGCCGTCGCTGCGCAGTACGTACAAGTCGTTGCCGGCGCGGGTGATGCCTTCGTAGTCGCCGTCTTTATCGAATTTTATTTCGCGGATTATCTTTTCGGATTCTAAATCAAAAATAAAAATGACGCCGTCCTCATCCTGCACGGCGGCCACGGTGCGGTCGTCGAGGTCGGTGAGTCCGGAGACTTCCAAAAGAATGTCGGGCAGCTCGGTGCTGCGGGTCGGTTTGGTGAGGTCGTAGCCGACTTCGCCGCCGAGGGTGATTTCTTCCTGCTGAAAATTTTGGATGAAGGTGTAAGAGAAAAAGACCCCGATGAGCAGTATGGTTAAAGTAACGAGCAGTGGTTTTGTGATATAATTCATGGTAATCTGTTTTTGAAAAAATTAACGAGATAAAAGGCAGCCGACTCACAAAAAGTCGACTGCGAAATTTACATGGTCAAAACTGATAAACTCTTAGTTCTCAAGGCGTAAAAAATCGCCGTTTGCGTTGAATACCAAGTCTGTATCGTTATCGAGACCGACGTGTTGTTCACCGTTTTCAAGTTCCCAATCGGTGATGAAATTTGCGGGATATTCCGCCTGTACATAAGTCCGAATACCGTCCGGAATAACGCTGTCGGGCAGTTGTACATCGGACTCGATTTCGATGATTTCTTTGGCAGCGTTAAATTCGAGTTCGGTATTATCTTCCGTCAGGCTGACCTCGAAAGTCACCGTATCGGTATCGTGGTCGATGTCCTTTACTACTTTGCGGACGCTGTTGCCGGGGAAGTGTTGATTAACATACGCCTGTATTTCATCGGGTGTGTTGTCTAAAACGATGTCGTCGCTCATGTCGCAACTTGTAAAGGCAAATGCGCTCATTAAGCCGATGAGCAGAGCTATAAAAAATGAATTTTTCATGATTAGAATTTTTTAAAAATTTAAGAAACGGCACAGGAGTAGCATACCGCGTCGGAACGCAATCACTGTTTTCCCCCCGTGACGGGATTTGTGTTGAAATGTACTTTTTATTTTTTCGGGCGAGGTCAGCTCGCCGGCAAAACCAAAATCGGAATATTGTATTTGCAAAACAGACGCACGGTATCGCTTCGGAAAAATTCGGAGAAAACCGATTGTTCGGTATCGACCAAAATGAGCAAGTCAATAGGTTCACGCTCGTGGGCTTTATCGATTTTTTTGATAAGTCGCTCGTCGTGACTCTTTTCGTAAGCCATGATATTCTTCCAAAAAGCGGATAAAAAACCGGTTTGCCGTAAGGTTTTTACTTCCGCTTTTGCGGGATTGATGTCGAGTTTTTTGCTGTATTTTTCGACTACGGGCGACTCGCTTGCTCTGCGTTCGATATGCCATACGTGTTCGCAATCGGTAAAATTGAACGGCATATCGGTATCAGGCATAATCAAAACCGGGCAGCGGGCGCGGGTCGTGACCGAGAGTTTTTTCTCGCTGAAATGCCCGTGCTTTTTAGACGGGTGCGCCTTTCGGCTCATGACTATCAGGTCGTAGCGGTCGCTGACTTTGCCGACGATTCCGGATATCGTTCCCGCTTGCGTCATCAGCGGTATTTTGTGTTTTGGATTATTGACGTGGCGCAGGTAAAATTCCCATAGTTTATCTCGTACTCCCGCTGCATAATCCTGTTTACCGAATTCGTATTTTTTGTTGTAATTTTTAGTCGGATACGAGTGCAGCAGTGTAATACGCGCCTTGTCGTACAGCGCGGCGGCGTGCCGCAAAGAGTTTTTCGAGGCTTTGGAAAAGGAAACGGGAACAAGGATTTTTTTCATGTAAAACAAATTTTCAGATACGACAAGCAATCGTCCGGGTCAATTATTCGTAGCTTTTCGATTCTCTTTAGCAGCGAGCAGTCGCTCACGTTTTTTCTCGTTATTTCTTTCGAGCGTATAGAAAATAAAAGCCAAAACGACTACGCCCATACCTACCAAAAAGTAAGTTTCAATAGTCGTAAACAACTCCGAAGCCTTCAATGCGTACTCGCTTTCTTTCATTTGCCGCTTGCCTTCGGTGACTTGAATTTCCGAGAGTTTTGACAGATTGGCGTTGATTTTATTGAGCTGACCGGCGATGTTTTCCTTTTGTTCCGGGGCGGTATTTTTCTCTAAGGCGATGAGACGGTCGAGATTGGTCTGTAATTCATCGAGCGTTCTTTGTTCTTCCGGAGTCAATTTAGTTGCGCGAAATTCGGTCAGCAGCCGATTTATCTCTTTGTTGACCGCAATATTTTTCGCACCGTAAAAATCCGCATCGGAGGTTGCGTTTGCCAACTCCTTTTGCTGCACGGCGCGAGAAAGTTCAAAGACTAAATTACTCACTACAAGTCTGTCTTCGTAAATGGTGTTAATCGAGGCTTGAATTTCTCGAAAGTTATCTCGGTCGATAAAGTTGGTGAAAAAAATCATCAGAAAAATCAGGACGACACCGAGTAACCAATTGAGTTTGCCGAACATAAGCGTAAATATTTAACGGGTCAAAAAATCTGTTCACAGGTTTTTCGAGGGTAGGAACAAGTACTTTTTTCGTTATATAAAAAATTCCGCGCCGTCTTTTCCCATGATACAATTCGGAAATTTTTCCCGGCAATATCGCTCCTTTTTAAGCAAAAAGTCATCATCATGCGCGGGGTCGTGGTGCGTGAATACCAACTGTTTGACGCCGGCGCGTTCGGCGGTTTCCATAGCTTGGGCGTAGCTGCTGTGCCCCCAACCCCGATGCTTTTCCAACTCGGCGGCGGTGTACTGCGCGTCGTGAATGAGCAAGTCGGCATCGCGGCAAAACTCTACGGTTTGCGGGTCGATTTGCCGACCGTGTTCCAAATCCGTGCAGATGACGACCGATTTCCCTTGCGACTCCATGCGGTAGCTGTACGCGCCACCGGGGTGATTGTGCAGTTGATAGGTGATAGCGACTTGACTGTCCGCATTGAGCGCGGCATGATAATCTTCGACCGTATAAAAATCGATGTGTGCACCCATTTTGTCGAACTGCACCGGAAAGTACTCCTTCTGCATTTGGGTGGCAAAGATGTTGTGCAAATCCGATTTTTTCAATTCCCGGTGCGGCGAAAAAATGCCGATTTTTTTAGCGGGATTATAAGCCGGGTCAAAAAAAGGTAAACCCTGAATGTGGTCTAAGTGAAAGTGCGAAAACACGAGCAGGATGTTCTCGGTATCGGGTAATTTGCCCGCGAGAATATCCTGACCGAGCTTACGAATACCCGTACCGGCATCGAAAATAACAATGAGTTTGCTGCGGTCATTAGTCAGCAGGTCGGCATAGATGCAGGTGGTATTACCTCCGAACTTTTGAAAGCCGGGCTCACAGACGGGCGTCGAGCCGCGCGTGCCGTAGAGTTTGATGTGGAAGACGGGTTGCGGGTTATTCACGGTGGGAAATTTTAGTTTTTAAATCGCTTAATTTTTGCCAAAGTCTCTTCCAAGCGGTCGATGTCTTTACTGCCGATGAAGTAATATTTACCGGCTTTGGTCTTAATTGCCAAACCGTTTCTGCCGCTCAGCGAGACTCTGCGTTCGTGGTTGAAAGTGATGTTGCCGCCGCTCCATTGTGCCAATTCCGAGGTCTTGACGAGGTCGCAGCTTTCTATTTCATCCCAAGCAATAAAGCGTTTGGTAGCGTGATTGGGTGACATTTTAAATTTGATGCCTTTTTCGTTGACGGTGACTTTTAATTCGACTTTAATCAACCACCAAATAATGCCGCCGACAGCCGCGAGAACTAAGGACAGAAACAAGGCGGCTGTATAGTCGGGCTGCGGTTGCAACAGAAACTGTGCGCCGCGCCATATTACAACCAAACCAATCACGGTCAAAATGACTAAAACCGGTTTGTTGTTAAATTGCTGTTTTTCTTTGAATTTTGCTTTTGCCATGTTTATAGTTTTAAAGAAGATGATTTCTTATGCAAACGGCATGAAAGAGACATTTGTTTACATTAAATTAACATTGGAACTTCAGAATATTAAAAAAAGGGCGACCGCAAACCGAAAGCCCGCCGGTCACCCTTTCGTCGGATAGGTTTTAGGTATATGTTTTTCGGGCAATAAATTCTTAGAAATAAACCGCCTCAAACACCGCCAAAGGTGCGCGGCGACCGACGTTGAGCATGAGCATATCGCCGTTTATCGTGTAATTGTCTGCCTGATTGAAGACTTGTAAAAATTCGGACTCGTTTACCTCTACATCCGGGCAGGCGCGCAGCGTAGCCAACATTTGACTGAAGCGAATACGATTTCCGTCTTCCAAGTCATAGGAGCCGTTAAAAGTATTACAACCCGCAAAGCCTTTGACGCTGCCGTCGGATTTCAACATAAAATAGGCTTCTCTTTGCTGATTGTCCGCCATAGTTACCGGCTGACCTTCGAGGGTTTTCAGTTTCCAATACTTTTCGGTGATGTCGGACTCGTTCGTTTTATTTTTGGTAAATACCGCCAAAGGTGCGCGGCGACCGACGTTGAGCATCAGCGAGTTACCGTTGACGGTGTAGTTGTCCGTCAATTCAAAGACCTGCAAAAAGTCGAATTCTTTAACCGGTGCGTCGGGACAGGCCATGCGGGTAGAGGCTAATTTCCCGAAGCGAATGCGCATTCCGTCTTCAAGGGTATAAGTACCGTTGAAGTTGTTGCAGCCCGTGTAGCCGGTCACTTTTCCGTCCGGTTGCAGAACAAAATGAATGCTTTGGTCTTGCTCCGAGTCAGCGGTTACGGCTTGACCTCCGAGAGTGGTCAACGTCCAAGTCACGCCGGTAATGTCATTGTTATTCATATAGGGTTGACCTGCTTTTTTACTGCTGTTGCAACTTGCCGCCAAGAGGGCGATAACTAAGAAACTGAAAATTCGTGTTTGCATGATAAAATTATTCAATTATTTTTTTGATTAGAGTACGTCGATAGAACGTTTTTATTTTCAATTTGGTTCGTAACAATACGAACCAAACGAGTTAAAGAAAGCATAAAAACCGGTTGCAGACAGTTTATTCAGCTTTCCTCACGCCATTGATAAGCCTTAATTTCGGCAACTGTTTTTTTTACAAGGTCTTGGTAACTTTGTAAATAATTTTCCATGATGCCGCCCAAAGATTGGTTGTCGATTTGTTTTTCCGGGTAGTGTTCTTTATTGAAGGTGTTGATTTTTTGAATCATCAACATTTGTTTATGCAGCGATTCTACTTCCTGTTCCAAAGAAAGTAACTGAAAGTATTTCGCTATTTTGAAATACCTTTTTCTGATACCGGGTTTGGTATAGTACTCGACATATTTGAGTTGTGTCAGCACTTTGAGATTAACGGAAACGGAGCTTTTGCTCGCCTGAATAATCTCTTTTATCTCGTCAAAAGTCAATCCGTCCTGCGGCGATAAAACTAACAGTGCATAGATACGAGCGGCGAGGGGGGCAACTTTGAGTTGTTCCTCCATGTTCAGCCCGAGTTCTTCGATGAGTTTTTCTTTTTTCTTAGAAATTTTGATGCCGGTCATAATTTTATATTTATCATTTAAACATCTGTATTTAATTTTAGTTCATTTCGTTACGAACTTAAACTGTATTCGTTTTGTTTTTATTTCAGAAAGGCTGAATGCTCGGTCTTTTCTAAACAATAACAATGAATACCAAACTAATTTTAGCCGTTCGCATTTTCTTCGGCATCTTTTTACTTTTTTTCGGACTCGACCATTTTTTTGATTACATTCCCTTTCCCGAAATGGCGCCGGAAGCTAATGCTTACTTTGCCGGGCTGCTTTCTACCGGAGCCATGCAATTGGTAGGAATTGTGGAAATCACGGCGGCTTTGGCTTTTCTGTTTAACAAATACGGCGCACTAACGGCTCTGATACTGATGAGTGTAGCCGTCAATGCGGTGCTGTTTCACATTACTTTAGACCCGGCAAAAATTTACGGCGCGCTTGCACTTTTGTTGCTCAACGTATTTATGCTGTACGTTTACAGAGATAAATACAGCGAGTTAATGAAGCCTGAATAATCGCATTCTGTTTTATTTTAAAACCCAAAAATATGAAAAATATCGGTTCCCTTTTTTTCTTTTCAGCGGTTTTTGCCGGTCTGTTTGCGTCCTGCTCGGAGTCGAAGCAGGACACGACTCCCGAGCCGATAAATTGGCAGCAGCGCGCACAGGAAGTACCCGCCTTCGATTCTTTGACAAGCGGCACGACGTACCTGTCCGTGTACTCTCAAATTTACAGTTACAAAAGTCATCAGTTGCAAGACTTGACGGTGACGATTAGTATGCGCAACACCAACCGCGCAGACACCATCTACCTGACCGGCATAGAATACTACGCTACCTCCGGCGACTTGCTGCGCTCTTACATCGACTGCACAGTCATTTTGGCACCGCTCGAAACAATCGAAATCATCATCGAGGAAAGCGACCGAACGGGCGGCAGCGGTGCCAATTTTTTATTTGATTGGACGACGGAGGCGGGTGTCAACGAACCTTTTTTTGAGGCCGTGATGATTTCGATGCGGGGCGGGCAGGGTCTTTCTTTTGTAACGGAAGGAAAGCGAACGGAGTAATTTGTTTTGATAATAAAACTCATTTTCAACCATGGCAGTAAAAATAAAAATCAGTCTCAACGAAAACCTCTACCTGCGCGACCCGCAGGCAACCGATTTGGGGCAAAACCTGATTCGGCAAAGCATTTTATTATTCGACGAAGTGGGTTTCGAGCGTTTCAATTTTAAAGAATTAGCCAAAAGAATGCAATCGACGGAGGCGTCGGTGTACCGCTATTTTGCGAACAAAAATGTGCTGCTTATCTATCTGGTGTCGTGGCATCAGGAGTTTGTATCTTACCTGATTGACATCAATTCGCACAACGTAAGCGACCCGCAGGAAAAACTGAAAATCGTCATCAACACCTTGGTCTATCCGTCGCGCAGCAACATCTCGGTAGATTACGTGGATGCAAAAATCCTGCACCGCGTGGTCATTTATCAGGGCGTAAAAGCCTACCGCAGCGAGCGCGTGGACAGTCAAAACAAACAGGGCTTTTTCCTGGATTATAAAAATCTGACGGCAAAAATATCGGCGGTCATCAGAGAGGTGGCACCCGATTTTCCTTACCCGAATACTTTGGCGAGCAGCCTCTTTGAAATGGTGAACGATAACATCTACTTCGCCAATCATTTGCCGCGCCTGACAGACATCAGCGTAAGTGAAGAGAACTACGACGAGGTGGAGAAAATGCTGAATTTCTTTGCTTTTTCGGTATTGAAACAGTAGTCTGCATCCGCACCGCAAAGGTTAAACATTTTAACAAATACACATTTAGTTCACAACATAACGAACTAAAGCAAAGAGCCGTCTGTTCTTGTCTATTTACATCCTGATTAAATCCCGATGGAAATGCGACAAATCTTAGAAAACAGATGGTTCTTATTGACGGTCATTGCCCTGACTTGGGGCAGTTCGTTCATTCTGATTAAGAAAAGTCTGGTGGTTTTTACACCCTACGAAATAGGTGCCGTTCGGGTCGGTGTGGCGGGCTTATTGATGTCCGCCGCCGGTATTCCCGCGCTGCTCAAAATGCCGAAGCGCACCCTGTTTTGGGTCGTCGTTGCCGGTTTTTTCGGCAACTTCTTCCCGCTGTACCTTTTCCCTATGGCGCAGACGCAGGTGAGCAGTTCTCTGGCGGGTATGCCGGACTCTCTGGTACCCGTTTTCGTCCTGGCGTTCGGCTTCCTGTTTTTCGGTGAGCGCAGCCGTCTGTCACAGATTGCGGGTGCGGTTATCGGTTTGCTGGGAGCGGGCAGTCTGATTTACTTTTCGGAGTCGGGCGGGCAGGGTTCGCAGATAGGCTATGCGCTGCTGATTGTGCTGGCGGCAATGTCTTACGGCATCAACGCGCTGCTGATTAAAGAAAAAGTGTCCGGTTTGTCCTCGATAAAACTGACGGCGGCGGTCTTTACCGTGTGGATGATTCCTTCCTTCGTCATTCTGTATTTTACGGGATTTGTGCAGCGTTTCGAGGCTACGCCCGAAGCTGTGGAAGCACTGGGCTACCTCGGCTTTTTGACCGTTTTCGGAACGGCAATCGCTATGCTGCTTTACTACAAATTGATTCAAAATACGACTCCCGTTTTTGCGAGTACGGTCAGCTATTTGCTGCCGATTATCGCCGTGCTGTGGGGCGTTGCCGACGGGGAGCAGTTTACGATTTGGTACGTGGTGAGCGGCTTGATGATTTTGGCGGGCATTTATCTGATTCAGGATGAAAAACCCGACAACCGACCGCCAAAGTCGTACCGACCCGTCGGCTCTCGTACCGTAAAAACGGCGTAAAATAAAACAATCGATTTTTTCAAAATACCCCCCTTATAACTTGGATACTTTTAGCCGAAATCATCTACATCGTCGTCTTGATCCTCGTCATTTTGCGCGTGCTGTACGACACCCGTAGCGCGGCGAAGGCGTTGGCGTACATTCTCTTTATCATCCTGGTGCCGATAGGGGGGATGGTATTCTATTTTTCGTTTGGGGTGAATTATCGCAAGCGAAAAATGTACAGCAAAAAGATTGTTGAGGACGAAAAGCTGAGCGAGGAAATCGCCGAGCGGCTGCACACCTACTCGCAGCAAATCGAGGCGGCGGGCAATCTGACCGACGGACACAGAAACCTGTCGCGCTTCATTTTTAACACGAGCGACAGCCCGCTCACCGCCGACAACGAAGCAGAGCTGCTGCTGAACGGAGAGGAAAAATTTCCCGCGTTGCTGCAAGCGCTCAAATCCGCAAAGTCACACATTCACGTAGAATACTACATCTATAAAGACGACGCTACGGGCGGCGAAATTGCGGATGTATTGGTACAAAAAGCACGGGAAGGCGTAGAAGTGCGCTTTATGTACGATGACTTCGGCAGTCGCGGATTGAGCAAGCCGTTTATCAAAAGACCGGAAGAGGCGGGCGCACAAACCGCACCGTTTTACAAGGTGACCCGGTACGCGCTCGCCAATCGTCTTAATTACCGCAATCACCGTAAAATCATCGTCATCGACGGCAAAACTTCCTTCGTCGGCGGCATCAACATCACCGACAAATACCGCAACGACACCAAAGCCCCCGACGGACTGTACTGGCGCGATATGCACCTGATGCTAAAGGGCGCGGCGACGCTTTACCTGCAATACCTCTTCCTCTGCGACTGGAATTTTTGCAGCAAAAACAAACTGGTTTTCGGCGAAACGTATTTCCCCGCACAGCAAATCAGTGACGCTCCCGGCGGAGATTTGGTACAGATTGCGCCCTCGGGTCCCGACTCGGTTTTGCCCGTGATTTTTTACTCGCTGTTGCAGGCAATCAGCTTGGCAAAAAAGTCGATTTGGATAACGAGTTCCTACTTCATACCCGGCGAAAGTCTGATGAATGCCCTGATTATCGCGGCACAAAGCGGCACAGAAGTCAAGCTGCTGATACCCGGCGTCTCTGACTCCAAAATCGTGGATGCGGCGGCGCGTTCGTATTACACCGTACTGCTGCAAAACGGCGTGCGCATTTTCCGCTACAACAAAGGTTTCGTACACGCCAAAACCATGGTCGTGGATGATAACCTGGCAGTCGTCGGCTCGGCAAATATGGACTACCGGAGTTTCGACCTCAACTTTGAAGTCAACGCCATGCTCTACGGCAAAACGACCGCCGGCAAACTCAAAGCCGCCTTCACCGAAGACCTGAAAGGAGCCAAAGAAATCGACGCCGCCGTGTGGCTGAATCGCCCGAAGCACCTGCGTATTTGGGAAAAATTTGTGCGGTTGATTGCGCCGTTGTTGTGAAGCGAGCGGTTTGAAGTATTCTGTATCAATCTAAGATTAGCGTGCGCTATTTCCGACTTACTGTAACAGTAAGTCGGTCAGGTAAACTTATTTGTTTACTGTTTTTTCTTTGCTGTATTTTTTTGAAGTTGATAGTCGGTGTGAAAGCAGGGAGAAAACGAATACGCTGCCTTGATTTATTTTTAGTTCGTAACACAGTGAATCAAAAGTCAGAACCGGCGTTATAAAATCACAAACACATTACGGAAAGGTAATAACATCGGTTAAAAATTAAATATAAAAAAAGAGAATAACCCGCTATGATTATATCGAATAAAGTGAGCATTCACCGCGTTTTGACAAGCACTTGGCGGCAGTTTCTCGCCGTTATCTTAACCTGCGCGGCGGCATGGGCAACGGTGGCTTATTTTGACATCGATACGGAAATACCCGGTCTGCTGCCCTCCGTATTGGGTACGGCTTTGGCTTTTTTTATCGGTTTTAATAACAATCAAGCTTACGACCGGTGGTGGGAGGCGCGCAAAATATGGGGCGCGATAGTCAACGATTCGAGAACGTGGGCGCGACAAATCGTGCAATATCCCGACCGAACCGCGAACCCCGAAAACGTACATTTGCTGATAAAAACCGCCGTATATCGGCACCTCGCTTTTCTGTACGCTCTAAAACAAAATCTGCGCGGCACCTCGACCAACGATTACCGCCGTTTTCTCTCTGAAACGGATACGACTTATTTGGAAACACAATCTAACAAAGCCAACGCCATTCTCAATTTGCAAAGTAAGGCACTACACGAAATGTACTGCGATGACATCATCGAGGGTTTTCGTTTTGCGGAATTGAATAAAATGCTCATCAACTTTACCGACGAAACGGGTAAATCCGAACGCATCGCCAACACCGTTTTTCCGACGACTTACAATTACTATACGCGCATTTTCATCTGGACATTTATTGTATTTTTCACCTTAGTGACCGCGCAAAGTATCGGCGCGTGGTCAGTCTTGGCGGGCGCGCTGACGGGCTACGTTTTTTTGACTACTCAAAAAATCGGACAGTCGCTGCTCAATCCTTTTGACGACATTCATACAGGCATTGCTTTAAACCAAATTACCCGTACCATTGAAATTAATATGCTGGAGACCTTAGGTGAAACCGATATTCCCGCACCCGTGACAAGCGTAAACGGGGAGTACATTATGTAGCTGAATCCGGAATGGATGAACTCTTGAAAAATTCCAAAAAATCCCTATAACCTATCTAAACAATTTACCAAACCAACTGACAAAATCATGAAAAACATCCTCTTTTTATTTTTTGCTTTCGCCCTGTTTTACGGCTGCGGACAAACGGAAAATACCGCAGCGAATACCGCCGAAAATACCGCCCGCGCGCGACTTTACCACAACGGCAACATCCTGACGATGCAGTCGGAAACGACGCCCGAGTACGCCGAAACGCTCGTAGAGCAAGACGGTAAAATTGTTTTCGTTGGCAGCAAAGCGGATGCAACGGCGAAATACCCCGCCGCCAAGCAAATTGATTTGCAGCGCAAAACCCTGTTGCCGGGCTTCATCGACCCGCACAGTCACTTCGGCATGGTATCCAACTCCATGGGGCAGGTAGATTTGAATCCGCCGCCGGTGGGTGATGTGTTGAGCATCGAGGATGCTATGGAAAAGATTAAAATGTACAAAGCCGAAAACAACATTGCGGACGGCGAGTAGATATTCGGTTGGGGCTACGACGACGGACAGTTGGCGGAAAAGCGACACCCGATAAAGACGGAAATCGACGCCGTGCTGCCCGATAATCCGGTGTATCTGCAACACACGAGCGGGCACATGGGCGTGGCAAACTCGGCGGCACTGAAGATGATGAATATAACGGCAGACTCACCCGACCCCGAGGGCGGCAGCATCGCGCGAATGCCCGGCAGCAAAGAGCCGAACGGCTTGGTGCAGGAAACGGCGATGTATCCTTTTGTCGGAAATATGCTGCAAATCCTCAACGCCAAACAGGCGGAGTTTTTTGACAGCACCCAAGATTACTACACGGAAAACGGCATTACCACGGCGCAGGACGCCATGACCGACCGCAACGCTGTCGCCTTTTTTCAAAAGCAAGCCGATGCCGGCAAACTCAAAATCGACCTGATTGCCCTGTCGGGTTTCAGCGGTTTGGAGAAGAACTTAGCGGACTCGGATATGTCATTCAAGACTTACAGCAACGGTTTTAAATCGCAGGGCACGAAAATTATTGCTGACGGTTCGCCGCAGGGCAAGACGGCGTATTTCAGCAAGCCGTTTCACACGGAGGTGCCGGGTTGTCACCACGATTGTCGCGGACTGCCGAGTCTGAATCAAGAGGCGATGAACGATTTGTTTACTTTGGCTTACGCCAATGACAATCAACTCTTCATCCACAGCAACGGCGACGCCGCCATTGATATGGTCATTGCCGCTCACGAGTATGCTTGTGCAGAGAACAATCAGGCGGTCGATAAAGACCGCCGCACCATTGTCATCCACTCGCAGTTTGTGCGTCCGGAGCAACTCGAAACCTTTGCGCGGTACAAAATGCAGCCTTCCTTCTTTACAAATCACGCTTATTTTTGGGGAGATGTACACGTCGAAAATTTGGGCGAAGAGCGCGCTTTTTTCCTCAGCCCGATTGCCTCGGCGGATAGCTTGGGTTTGAAATACACCAATCACTCCGACGCGACGGTGACGCCCGTCAGTCCGTTGTTTACGGTTTGGTCGGCGGTAAATCGCACTTCACGCTCGGGGGCAATTATCGGTGAAGCGCAGCGGGCAACGCCTTATCAGGCACTCAAAGCTGTGACGTCTTACGCCGCTTACGAATTTGTTGAAGAAGACAGCAAAGGCACCTTGGAAGCGGGCAAAACGGCGGACTTCGTCATTCTGAACGAAAATCCAATGACCGTTGCGCCGGATAAAATCAAATATATACAAGTGGCGGAGACGATTAAGGACGGGGAGACGGTTTTTAAAATGTAAGGAAGTCGGATTGTATCTCATTCAGACCGTAAAGTGATTTTTAACCAAAAAAATAAAACAGTGAAATTCAATAAATTATTCGACTTGACAGGAAAAATCGCCACCGTTACCGGCGGTGCAAACGGCATCGGCAGAGCGACCGCGCTGCGACTCGCGGAGGCGGGCGCAGACATTTCCATCGGTGATTTTAAACCCGATGATGCGGAAAAAGTAGCGGAAGAAATTCGGGCATTAGGCAGAAAGGCGCTTGTGGTGCCCTGCAATATTCTCAAAGATGATGACTTGGTAAATTTAGTAGATACGACCGTAAAAGAGTTGGGCGGCATTCACATTCTGATAAACAACGCGGGTGGCGGCGGCGGCGGGCGCGAAAATCCGTTTAAGATTTCGGTGGAAGATTTCAAGCGGGATTTTGATTTGAACGTCTTCAGCGCGTGGCGATTGAGTCAGCTTTGTGTGCCGCACATGAAGCAAGCCGGCTACGGCTCCATTGTAATTACAACCTCAATGTCGAGCGTAAATAAGAGTCCGAACATGAGCGGCTACGCTGCATCGAAGGCGGCGGTCAACCACATGGCGGCGAATTTGGCGCTCGACTTCGGTCCGGAAGTACGCATTAATGCCGTGGGTCCGGGAGCGACGCGCACGGCGGCTTTGGAGAGCGTGCTGACTCCTGAAATCGAAAAAAAGATGTTGGCGCACACACCGATAAAACGTTTGGGCGAAGCGGATGACATTGCGGGTGCGATGTTGTATTTCGCATCACCGGTATCGGAGTGGATGAGCGGGCAGACGTTGTTTGTGAACGGCGGCGGGGAGCAGACGTTAGAGTAGTTTTTTCGTAAAAATGTGAAGATAGCGAATAATCGGATATTGCAAATATCTTGTCGAATAGTGTGTATCAACGGGTTAATATTTTCCGTATGTGAAAAGGAAAATTCATTAAATAAAAATCTAACGAATGGACACCAAAGCATTTTTAAATACAGAAGTTAAAATATCTACAATTCCCTCTCATATTTCGTTAGACTCAATCAAGATAGAAAAAGGAAATTGCTATCCAAATTCGTACTATGTATCTAAAAATAACCGTGACGTAAAAGTAATACTTGGGATATTGCTGATAGTTGAAGGAAATACCGCAACGCCGTTTTCTCACGCTTGGAATAAATACAGAGAAAATTACTTCGATGTTACCGAAGAACAAGTGTACCAAAAACATTACATGCGAAAAGGCAAAAGCCTAAAATATTTTCTGTTTGAAGAAATAGAATATGAAAATCTGAAAAACGTGAAAAGTCTTGATTTTCCAAAAAGTTTACAGAGAAAGAGAGAAGAGCTATTAGCTTACATAACAAGAAACAAGTAACCGCCATCATGAACTACACTTAGCGCGAGTACGGCAACAGGGTAGGGGTATGGCGAATGTTAGAATTGTTTGATGATTTGGAATTACCGGCGGCGGCACTGTTCAATACCGATTTGTACCACGCCGCGCCGCGTGTTTTGGAAGCCTTTCGTAAGCGCGGAGACGAGCTGACGGCACACGGTCGCACCAATGCGGAAAAGCCCGGTTCTATGTCCGTCGGAAAGGAGCGGGAGCTGCTGACGCAGATGCGGGATGCATTCAAAAAAGAAGAAGGCAACGCACCGAAAGGGTATTTAGCAACGCACATTTCCGTCTCAAAAGACACGCCGCGTCTGCTGTACGAATTGGGATTTGAGTATCAACTCGACTTCGCTATGGACGACCAACCCGTGTGGCTCGATACCGACGCCGGCCAAATGCTGTCGGTGCCTTACGCGCAGGAAATCAATGACATTCCACAACTCATCGGGCGCAACCGCACGGGGCGGCAATTTGCCGACATGATAACGGATGCCTATGTGACACTGCACCGAGACGCACAGGCGCAGTCACGGGTATTTTGCATTGCGCTGCACCCGTATCTGATGGGGCAGGCACACCGTTTTACGGCGCTGAAGCGCGCGCTGACGCAACTGCGGGAGCAAGCGGACGGGTTGGTTTGGTTCACTACGCCGGGAGAGATAAATGATTGGTATCGGGGGTTGGAAGAGGGTTAAGAGACTGTTTACTGAAAGTAAATAAATGTTGCCAACCACGTAAATTGAAAAGGGTGATACCCGCTCGGACAGAGTATTCTGCCTTCCTCGTGCTTAGTAGGTTTTCCAAAACCTACTCACGTCGTCTATGCGGTTTCGAATAGAATTTATAAATTTTGTTTGTCTCTTAAGGTTGAGCGAGACTGTGAAAAATCCGGACGTTATTTCTCAAATCCGTCGGAGGCGGGAGTCAGTAGGTACGAAGGTTACCCTCACGCCAACTTGTTGAACCCGCTACCGCTACCTCCCCAAAAACCGCGAACAAACCACCTCCCCCCGCAGCACCCGCACCAAAAAATTATCCTCGTGACCGTTCACGATGCGGCACTCAATGCCCGCTGCGTGCGCAATCGCTACGGCATCCAATTTAGAGTGCATGCCGCCCGTGCCTTGAGCCGATTTGTCGTCACGGACAAAATGCCGCACGCTGTCCGGGTCGGTGATTTGGGCGATGGTATTGCCTTCCTTGTCGTAGATTCCATAAGTATTGCTCGCAATGATTAACAGTCGGGCTTCGAGCAGACAGGCCGTCAGTGCGGACAGTTTGTCGTTATCGCCGAATTTAATCTCTTCCGTCGCCGTGGTATCGTTTTCGTTGATGACGGGGAGCACGTTGTTTTTCAGCAGTTCGCGTATCGTATTGCGGATGTTGGCGCGCGAAGTCGGGCTGTGAAAGTCGGGGTAGGAGAGCAGGCACTGACCCACGGGCAGCCCGAAATCCCGAAAAGACTCATAAATCAAGCGCATCAAGAAAGGCTGTCCTACGGCGGCGAGGGCTTGTTTTTCCGTGATGCCGTCGCCGAATTTTTCTAACTTAGTAAACTGCTTGGCGGCGGCAATGGCACCCGAGCAGACCAAAACCACGTCGTAGTCCGTTCGGATTTCGACCACTTGCGCGGCGATGTCTTCTAACTTTGCGCGCGAAATGCGAGCGCCGCCTTTGGTGAGAGTAGCGGTGCCGAGTTTGAGCAGCAGCAAGGGTTTATCTTGTTTGTCCATGACCGGTGATGTACCATTTGTTAGTGACTAAGTGTTCGATGCCGAGCGGCCCGCGATGGTGCAGTTTGTCGGTGCTGATAGCCATTTCCGCTCCCAAACCGAACTGAAAACCGTCGGTAAAGCGGGTACTGACATTATGACCGACGGCGGCGCAGTCCGTGATTTTCGTAAATTTTGCGGCTTCCGTCGGGTCTGCGGTGACGATAACGGCGGTGTGTTTACCCGAATATTTGTTGATTTTTTTCGCTGCCGCCGTCAGACTTTCCGTGCGCGCCAAGACGATTTTTTTGTCTAAAAATTCTTCCGACCATACCGCTTCTTCCTGCGGATTTTCGATAATTTCGACCTCGTTTTCCGCCAATGCCGCTTTTACTTTTTCATAAAAATCGGCAGAAATATCGCGGTGAAACAAAACCTTATCCAAAGCATTGCAAGCCGATATTTTGGAAATTTTAGACTCGACAATCAAGTTCAAAGCCATCGTCGGGTCGGCCGAAGGCGCGATGTACATAAAGTTATTGCCGCGTCCGCTGACCAAGACCGGGCAGGTCGCCACGCTGCGCACGTAAGCAATCAATTTTTCGCCGCCGCGCGGAATTATCAAATCCAAAGGCGTATCGGGATTTTTTAAAAAGGATTGAAAATCAGTACGTTGCATGTTCAAATAGCGGACGCGGTCGGCGTCGAGTCCCGCCTCTTGCAGTGCCGTCGTCCAACACTTATGCAGAAAAAGATTGCTGTTTTTGGCTTCTTTGCCGCCTTTTAAAACGATGCGGTTGCCCGATTTGAGAGCGGTAGCCGTCGCCTCGATGGTCACGTCGGGGCGCGATTCGTACACAATCAGGATTGTACCGAAAGGAACGGTTTTATTTTCGACGCGCATCCCGTTGTCGTGCGTAAAGGCATAGAGCGTCTGCCCGACGGGGTAGGGTTTGGCTTCGACCTGTCGCAGGCTGTCTATCATGCCGTCGATTTTGTTTTGGTCGAGGTGCAGCCGGTCGAAGAGGGCAACATCGGAGCGGTCGCAGTTTTTGACATCGAGGGCGTTGAGACGCAGCAGTTCGTCGCGCCCGGCGTTGATGTGTTCGGCGGTGAGGCGCAGGGTGTGGTTTATTTTTTCTTGCATACGAAAAGATTTTGCGGCAAGGTAAGGGAAGTCGCAAAGGCAAACCGGTCAGAATAGCGGGGAAATACGATGCGATAAGGCAGACGGATGATTGGTTTAATCGAGAGGAAGTCTGTTTTTACAAGAGTCGTTGAGATGAAGCGGTACAACTTTACTTTCCCGGTTTTTTGTATTTTTGAAAAATAATTACACGCGAACGCTTTCGCAGGGAAGCAAAACACAACTTTCACTTGTAAAAATAATTCTATGCTCATTTGGCGCGGCTTAGGCTGCATTACCATCCCGATTTACCTCGTTACTTTGTGGATTTTTCAATGTTTTCTGATAAAATTTTACGGAATTTCATTGGGCAGAGAAGAGTATCTGTTAATCGGCGTCGGACTTGTCATTGCGGGTATTATCAATTGGATAGTCGGTTGGCTGTTAAATCAAAGCGGCGAAAGACACGACCTGTTTTTTATCAAATCGCAGTATTGGTCGCTTTTGATTCCTGTTGGGTTTTTCATTTATTTTATGGTGCAGCGGGAACAAACTCAAAAGCGCGATGCCTTTTTGCAGGAGCAGCATATCGACTCTTCCGTGCCGTTTGTGATTGTCGATAACAGTACTTCTTTTGTGAATGATTTCGGGTTTAAATTGCAACTGCGGTCGCAAATTGACATCGAAATAGCGGGCATAGAGGCTAATGTTAAAGTCTCGGATTTGCGTTTCGGCAGCGATGTGAAAAAACGTAATCTGCGCACGCGGTTTGCCGCAGGTATCTTTCCGACTTCTGTCAAAAACGGGGAATATCTTGAAATCTCGGGCATGGAGGGAGGCGAAGGGAAAATTGAGGTACTAATAATTCGCGGAACGCATCAGGGCATCATGAAGGCGTATAAGTTTGTAAGGGAAGGGGAGCGATTTTCGTTATCAGAATAAGAAACGCTCTCTCAAAATCGGCGAGATTGTGAAGAAATTCGGATTTCGTTTTTTAATTCCACCGGAGACGGGAGGCAGCGGGCACGAGGGGCACCCTCGCGCCAACCGTACATTTTCCGCCGGCAAAATTCCTTTACAACCCCTTCAAATACTCAATCACCGCCGCCCGCTCCTCTTCCGAAAAGCTGTCGGCGTAATAATGACCTTCCTTGCCGTAGCCCGGTATCGTCGTGTCGTAAATGTTCGGATTGCCGTCGGCGGCGTCTGCGACTTCGTAAGTCCAACCCGTGTTGTCGGCGTTGTATTGCGGGTTATTAAAATTGCGTTTCCAATACGTCGGTCGCTTCTCGCTGTCGAGCAGTGTCGCCAAATCGGGAACGCTGCCGTTGTGCAGATAAGGCGCAGTTGCCCATACACCGTCCAAAGGCGGCGCGTAGTAGCCCGCGTTAAAATCAAAGTACGCCGGCTCGTGCGAAGTGCCGAACCAACCTTCATCCCACCAAGTCAAAAAGTCGGTTTCCGCGCCGTTGCGCAGCGTGTAGAAAGGGTCGGTGCCGACTTCTGCGGCGGGAATGAGCAGATTGGGGTAGCTCTCTTCGTCGCCGTAAGTGCCGTGGCATTTTGCACAGTTTTGGTAGAATAATTCCGCGCCTTTGCTGTGCAACTCTTCGTTGATAACGCCGGGATAAACGGGTGCTTCCATTGAATTCAAATAAGCCACCACATCGTCAAAATTTTCGTACACTTCCTCCGCTTTATTCACGTCTTCCAAGGTCAGCAACGAAGATGCCATGGTATATTTCCGAAAATCACCGCGCGCCGAGGCATCGTTAAACATGGCGTTTTTCTTCTTTAAAATCCACCAGGCCGGTACGTCCGAGGGCAGGTTGTCGGCGTTAATCGGGAAAGCGGGTTCGTCGCGCCACTCTAAGGTGACCGGGTCGCGGTGCGCACCTAATACCGCTGTCAGCTTACTCGCCGAGTTCGGCCCTTTGAACGGAACGACCAACTGCTCTGCCGATGCCAAAGTCGCCCGGCGCAAGGGCTGAAAAGCTTCGTATTCGGGGCTGTCCGCGCCGTAAAAAACGGTCAGGGCGGCGTTTACCTGATTGATATTTCCGGTTTGGTCTTCGGTGTAGTCCGACAGCGAGTTGCCCAAGCCGACGATAAGTTCGCCGTTGAGTTCCTGTGCGTGGCAGGTAAAGCAGTTGGGCGCGACGACCTTGACGCCGTTGGGGGCGAGTACGACGTTGGTGTTGTAAGGCACGAGGGCATTGTCGCCGGTGCGGTTCAGCAAATTCGGGCTGCCGGCGGAAATCTGCGTGTAGAGGTCGAAAGGAATGCCGCTTTCCTCAAAATCGCCGGTAAAAAGATAGTCCCGTCCGGCATCCGGGTCGCCCGGTGCATTTTCGTTTTCGGGAATGGCGAGTGCATTCGGCGGCGGGGCGAGATAGTCGATTGGTGCGGGCATTTCTTCGTCTTCTTTGCAAGAAACGAGGAGGAGAAAGAGAGCGAGGAAGATGATTGTATTTTTCATTTTGCGTTGCTTTTCGGTTTTAATGAAGTTTTCGGGGTTTTGTTTAGCGATTGGGTTTTTAAGTCAGACGGGGGCAGGTGGGGGAAGGGTTAGGTGGAGGTTTGAAAATCCCGGACGGTGTCTGTGATTTTTAAGAAGCGCGTTTGACTTCTTAAAATAAGCCTACTTCAATGAGTGACAGTATTTTATCATTATTCGGATATAAAGTGAAAAAGTAAGCGGAACAAGATGTAACTTTGCTTCAGGCGAGGCATTTTGTTTTGGCGGAAAACCGGAAAGCGACACACAAATATCAATTATGTTAGCAAAAGTAACTTTAGAAAACTTTTTCAGTTTCGGCGAAAAAACCGAGATAGTGCTGCATCCGAAAGTCAACGTTTTGGTCGGCATAAACGGCAGCGGGAAGTCTAATTTTTTGAAGGCGATACGGTTGTTGTATGAGGGAGTGGCAGGTCGTGGCTTTCAAAATACTTTTGTTAATTCTTGGGGAGGTTTTGAAGGTGTAGCTTATTCTTCGTGGAAATCGCCGATTAAAATCACTTATGAATTTCAAAAAGGAAATGTTGCTTTCTCAGTATTTGAAGACGCTTATGAATTTAAAAACAATGTAATTTATGAAATTCAGATTGTCTCAAAAGAAATAAAAAATAACTCTTATACGCTGAAGGAAAAAATCTACTGTATCAGCAAAACAGGGGAAGAGTCCGTGTTTTTAGATATCGAGAATAATCGCGGCTCTGTACTTGAAAAAAATCTTGCTCCGGACAGTAACGGAAAATATTTTGTCAGATACATTAAGGCTAACGGCTCCGGACATAATGATACTAAAACCGCTTTCGACTCTGCCGAACTTTTTTTGAGCCAAATAAGCGACCCTGAAAGGTATGAGCCTCTGCAAGCATTAAAAGAAGGCATTGAGCAGTTTTCGGTTTTCATAAATTTCGATACTAATCTACGCGGAAAGGTACGTGCTTTGCCTTTTAAAAGAGATGATTTAAAAGTAATGACCGACGGGTCGAATGTTGCAAACGTTTTGATGCACATCAAAAGTTCTCATAAAAACAAAGAATACACGCAAATAAAATCGACATTAAGGAAAATTAACCCCAAGTTCAATGACATTGAGTTTATGGAGTTCGGAGGTAGGTTGCTGATGAGTTTGAACGAAGACGGTATAGATAAGCCCGTTAGTATCGAAGCCATATCTGACGGCACCTTACTTTTTCTCATACTGATGGCAATATTTTTCAATCCACATCACGATATAGGGCTATTGTACCTTGACGAACCGGAAACAGGGCTGCATCCCGATATGATAAATTCGGTCGCTAAAATTCTGAGAACAAGAAAAAAGCCGTTTCAGCAAGTCATCATCGCCACTCATTCCCCGCTTCTGCTCAATCATTTCGACTTAGACGAGATTTTAATTTTTGAAAAAAGTAAGGAAAATCAAACTCGTGTTACTTATAAATCCGAAGAAGATTTCGGAGATTGGCAGGGGGAGTTTTTAGCCGGACAAATGTGGATACAAGGCAAATTGGGAGGTACCCGATGGTAACGGTTACGGTATATTTGGAGGGCGGTACAAATCCAAATGAGTTGAATGCAGACGCACTCGCCTCATCTAATGTGTCGGTATATCGGGAAGAATTTGAAAGTTTGCTGACGCAGGCTTTAGACACTTCCGAAATCAGTCTGATTGTAGAAAGCAAAGGGCCGATTTCTGCCGTCAAAGCAGAGTATGCGCGGGTAAAAGCCGAAGGAACTTCCGCCGTATTCTTGATAGATTTAGACGACCGCGCCGTCGAAATTCCGCGCCGCTTAGCTGATAATTTCCAAAATGAACCCGCCGCCGACATCGTATTTTTCATGGTACAAAAAATGGAAAGTTGGATATTGTCCCAACCTTGGATAATAGACGAATTAGCACGAGAAGAAAATTGGCAGAGGGATAAAAAATATCCCGATACGGTCGCGGTAGCAGACAGTAATCTGCTCAAAGTCGCACATCCGGAAAATATTAAAAACGCCGATACCGCTTTGAATACTATTTGCACCCGGTATTTTAAAAAGTACGAAGCGAGAAGAAAAAAGCAGGTAAATGTCAGGTACGGAAAAACGAAGCACGGCCCGCGATTGATAGGACTTCTTGATTTGGAGTTGCTGTGCGGCACATTTTCCGAGGCAGACCGACTTGTGAAATATTTGAGGAGTTTGAGTTGAGGAAAGTGCACAGTTTTTGGGATTAAAATTGTGAGCTTTGAAAATCACAGGCACTGTCTGTGATTTTCAAAATGACCTTGTGTACGCGCCGAATTTTTTTATATTTTTTAAGAAAATCAAACCAATGTTCATCTACAAAAACATCATCACAATCGAACCGGGCAAACGCTCCGGCAAGCCCTGCATTCGCAATATGCGCATCACGACGGATGATATTTTGCGGATGTTGGCTGCGGAGATGTCGGAGGAGGAGGTTTTGATTGCGGTGGAGTTTTCGGGAAATGATGCTTTTACAACTTTCCGATGTTATCCGGATTTTTCGTATTTTTGGAAAAAAAAATAAAACTATGCACCATAAAGTAAGGTTTGTCGATATTAAGAACGATATAGCTAAAGAAGCATGGATTGCTTACGACAACTCTTCTATTGCGGAGCAAGACGAGCGCGGACGCCTGTCTTTGGCGGAAAAAAAGGGACAAAGTAAGGAAAAGACGGAAACGGTTTTGCGGGGTTTCAAAGCGGGATTTTCGGTAGAAGCGATTGCGAAATTAACTGATTTGACGGTAGCGGAAACAGAGGAGATTTTGCGGGAGTTTGGGGAGTAAGGTATTCATCTTTTTGGAGAAAAAAACTGCCAATGTTCATCTACAAAAACATCATCACAATCGAGCCGGGCAAACGCTCCGGCAAGCCCTGCATTCGCAATATGCGCATCACGACGGACGATATTTTGCGGATGTTGGCGGCAGATATGTCGGTGGAGGAGATTTTGGAGGATTTTCCGGAGTTGGGGCGGGAGGATGTTTTGACGGCGGTGGAGTTTTCGGGATTAGAAGGGGAAGTCTGAAAATCACAGACACTGTCTGTGATTTTCAAAAAAGCGTTCCGTTTGATACTCTTATTTAACTCTCTCTCTCTCGGCAGAAATAAAGCATAATTCCCTTCCGAAGTCACAGAAATAACATAATTCAGTATGCCTTACGGACTACTATTGCTGTTCATTACTCTATCGATTTTTTCAAACAGTTGCTATAGTATAGCGCAAGTTGAAAAATTACCGGAATGTGAAACGGTCAGCCCTAAACTTTTCATAAGAAACGGCACTTCAAGCTATAACAGTACGAAAATTTCTGCTCCGTCTGCGGAGTCCGAAACGCGTGAGTTTTACCGAATTCGTCGGCGAGTCGAGAGGCAGAACTCACAGAATCTTGACAACGGCGAAAGTGCGGCGAGGTACGTTATTCAATCTTTGATGAACCTGAAAACGGGTGATGATTTCAGTCCGTATTTTTTCAAAATTTAAAACAACGAACTTGTGGGATTTAATAACGCACTGAACTTTGCGGACACGGAATTTCGGATGACAGGATGTGTCAGTTTCGGTTTTCAGAAGAAAAATACGTCTACGTCGAAGGCAATTTTATGACATCGCTGCGTGAAGAGGAAAAAGTAAATGTAGTGTTAAGGGGTAAGGATTGGAACAGCCTGCAGGTACTTTCTTTCATAGATGACTCCACTAATGTCAATTTGAGACCGGAAGTAAAGGAACTTACAGAAACCTTATCGAAAATTGATATCAGAACTTTGTCTTTGCTGAAAAGCAAACGAAAAGAGTCTTTAGTAAAGTCGTTTGAACAAGACCGAATAAATCTCATTTTAAGGATGCAACAGGATTTGTTTTCACACAACAAAAAAGGCGGATTAGACCGTTTGAATTTGACAAAATTGGTATTGAAATATAAAGAGTGGTCAAACAATAACGACACTGAAGAACTCTCCGTTTTCAAAATACAAAACTAAGCCATGAAGCCTGTTTTTACCGTTTGGTACATCCTGTTCTTTTTTCCGTCCTTTCCGGCGGCGCAGCAAGATTACGCATATAGGGACGAAAACCAATCTCATTTTGTGTTTTGTAAAAACAACATTATCAAAAACACGGAAGCGGAACCGCAAAGTATAAGTTCTCCCGAAAGCATAATCGAACACTTCATTGCTGCCGGTAATGATAAAGAAAAACAGCGTGCCGTCATGCACCCGGAATATAAACCTTATGGAGCTACAGTTCTATTCAATTCTCCGCTACCTTTTTCAAATGAGAAAAAATTCGGAGTCGGGCACATATATGATGTTGAAATAGACTTCAAGTTTACCTACTCACCCGAAAGTAATCAAGATAGTATCAGTTTTGTCAGATTTAATGTTTTTGTAGAAAATAAGGAAGCGGCAACTAATTTGCTGATTTTATATTTTGACAGCAAATACAACCGTTGGTATGTGCAGGGAGAGCATCCATATGTCAAAAACCTTTCTTTCATACAGTTGCAATCTGTGTTCAGGAAAATAAATCGCTCTTACTCGGAATATCTGTTTGCCGATAATGACAATGAAACTTTCGAAAAAGAGGGTATTTTAAAACGCGAATACTACCTGTTTACGGGTGCGATTGACATTGAAAAATTGAGTGGAAAACTCACCTATTTAAAAACTCGAAAACCGGAACTATATGAATTGATTGCGATTCCGTATTTGGGGTGGCGGAGGGAGTAGTATTTGCTCAACATAAAAAACCGTTATATGAGCGCGTAAATTTGCTGCGAGGTCGGATTAGTAACAGCGACTTTCAAGTCGTCTAAAAACGAAGTTTTTTGCTGAAAAGGCTGTTGTAACTTATCCTGAACGGACTTTTCTTACGACCGGCTAAAGCCGGCGGTTACTATAGGTTTTTGAGTCTGCAGCCCGATTTAGCACAAAGCAAAATATCGGGCAACCCAACACAAAACCTACCGCAACCCCCCCTGCACCCGCTTCTCCGACAAATACTTCCAATACCTAACCGGCACATGCTGCAAATGTATCTTCATGTTACGCCGCTCCGGGATGTTCACACTGTCGAAATAACTCTTCCACAGCACCTGATAATCGCCTTCCGACTCGTCGAGTACGTCCTTGTTGAGCTGCCGCAAGTGCAGACGGTGGTCGTCTTCAAAGGTGATAAATTCCGTCTTTTTTTGGTCGTAAGAAATGCCGTAGCGGCGGCGGCTGTCGTATATCAGCCACGACTGCGCGGGGTAGCGACGCTCGAAGTGGTCGGGCAGCAGCGGCAGCACATTAAAATCCGGCTCGACGACCGAGTAGTAGATGTCGTCTTTGGTGCGCTGAAAACGGACGAAAGCGTGCATCCGGTGTACCTCCCGCCCGATTTTCTTATTGATTTTGTGTAATGCCAAAACCGTATCATCGCCGTAATTATCCAAAATCGAGCGCGAACTCGCCATTGCTTTTTTGACAAAATCGTAAATCAACATCGGTATCTCGGGCAACTCCGAAAGGTAGCAGCGGTGCAGCAAAGTCACCGCCGCTTTGCCGCATTTTTTCTCGATGCCCGTCAGCACGCGCTCGGCGTAGCTGTGGTCGGTCGCACAGAAAATCGGCTGCTCGAAAAGACTGTCCTGCCAATCCGCCTCCGCGATGATGCGCTGCGGATTTGCTTTCAAGCGGTAGGTCTCAAATATCGCCGTCAGCAGACCCTCGAAGGTGCCGTCGAAAGTAAAGGTCATGCGAAAAGATTGAGTTGATTGTAGGCGGCTTTTTTGCCCGAAGGCTGCGTCAAAAAGCCGCGCACCGCGTCCGGATTAAAACCGAGGTAACGGAAATCTTTGTCCGCCGTCGTCAGAAAATAACGGGCGCGTTTGAGTACGACACCGATTTTTTTCAGATTGTCGATGCGCAGTCTGCCGTGCCGGCGAGCGGCCACGATTTTGCGCGCCGACTTCACGCCGATACCGGGGATGCGGAGTATCATCTCGTAGGGCGCAGTGTTGATATCGACGGGGAAAAGGTGCGGATTGCGCAGCGCGTAACCCGTCTTCGGGTCGAGTTCCGGGTCGAGGTCGGGGTTTTCGGCGTTCACGATTTCATCGACTTTAAAACCGTAAAAACGCAGCAGCCAATCCGCCTGATACAGTCGATTTTCGCGTACGAGGGGCGGTTGTTTCAGCACCGGCAAGCGGTTGTCTTCACTAATCGGCACGTAGCCCGAGTAGTAAACCCGCTTCAGATTTTGCTTGTCGTAGAGGTCGTTAGCGAGGTTCAAAATGTGCAAATCATTTTCGGGCGTCGCACCGATAACCATTTGCGTGCTTTGTCCGGCGGGCGCAAATTCGGGTGTGGCACGAATGACTTTTTTCTCCTCTTTATAGCCTTTAATCGCACCCTGCAAGTAGTTCATCGGCTTATAAACATCCGCGTAATTTTTCTCCGGTGCGACCTTTTTCAGACTCATTTCCGACGGAATTTCCAAGTTCACGCTCAAGCGGTCGGCGTACAGCCCCGCTTCGTGTATCAGCTCGTCACTCGCGCCCGGTATCGCTTTGAGGTGAATGTAGCCGTTAAATTTATGGATAGTCCGCAACTCCTTCGCAATGCGCACGAGGCGTTCCATGGTATAATCGGCATCTTTAAAAATGCCCGAACTCAAAAACAGCCCTTCGATGTAATTGCGGCGGTAAAAGTTAATCGTCAAATCGACCACTTCTTTGACCGTAAAAGCCGCGCGTTTCACGTCGTTACTCTTACGACTAACGCAGTAAGCACAGTCGAAAATGCAGTGATTGGTAAGTAAAATTTTGAGGAGAGAAACACAGCGACCGTCTTCGGTGTAACTGTGACAAATACCCATGCCGTTGCTGTTTCCGAGTCCGCCCGGCGTATTCTTACGCTTGCTGCCGCTCGATGCACAGGAAACGTCGTACTTCGCCGCGTCGCTGAGTATTTCTAATTTTTGCTGTATCTTATCGTTCATGCTGTTCTTTTTTAGAGCATAAAGATACAACATTTTCGCGAATTTAAAACAATTTATTTATTGTTTTTCGGGTTGGGGTAGGAATTGTTTTATTGGGGTGTTTTTTTATGTTTGTGGTTTTTAACGTGATTGATTTCGTTAATCAGTATGTTTTTTAGGAGTTTATATATTTTTATTTCTGTTATGGAATTTGGTGTGACACTGTCACACCAAATGGAAAGTTTATAAAAATCGGTTTATCTTTGACCAAAATCTAACAATCAGTTTTATCATGAAAAACCTACCGGAAATTAAAGATTATGATATTTTGATAAAAAATATCACGGAAACTTATCAGTCCGAAAGGAGTAAAGCTATACAAGCAATCAAATCGGGGTTAGTCAATGCGCATTGGCAAACCGGAAAGTACATTGTAGAATTTGAACAGGGAGGAAACGAGAAATCAGAGTTTGGTTCTTTGCTTTTAGATAAGCTGTCGGAAGACTTAAAAGCTAAACACGGCGCGGGTTTCAGCAAGAGTAATTTGGTCTATATGCGCTTGTTTTATCTAAAATACCCAATTGGTGTGACACTGTCACACCAATTGAGCTGGTCTCATTACTATGAGCTACTGAAGATTTCTGATGACTTAGAACGCGGATTTTATGAGAAGCAAAGTATTTTGGAAGGCTGGAGTATCAGAGAATTAAGAAGACAGAAAAAAGCATCACTATATTTGCGTGTTGCTGCTTCGACGGATAAAAAAAGAATAGTAAAATTAGCCAAGGAAGGCAGAAGAGTTGAAAAGCCTATCGATATTATTCGTGACCCTTACATTTTTGATTTTTTAAAAATTCCCGCAGCTTATCAGCTGACTGAAGCTGAATTAGAAAAAAGAATAATTCAACATCTTCAAAATTTTCTTTTAGAATTAGGAAAGGGTTTTGCTTTCATCGGCAGTCAATACCGTATTACTCTCGGCAATCGTCATCACTTCGTAGATTTGGTTTTTTACCACCGTATTTTAAAATGCTTTGTGTTGATTGATTTGAAAAGAGAAGAAGCCGGTTATCAAGACATCGGACAAATGAATATGTATCTCGGTTATTTTGAAAGCGAGGAAAATACGGTGGGCGATAACCCGCCGATTGGCATCGTACTCGCAAGAGAAAAAGATGAATTATTGATAAAGTACGCGATGCACGGAATTTCGACGCAGTTATTTATTTCAAAGTATAAACTGCACTTGCCGGATGAGGAAGAATTGCGGAGGGAGCTTGAGTTGATTGTGGGAGAAGAGGAGTAATTTGAATTGGTGTGACACCGTCACACCAATTCAAAAACCACTTTACAAAACCACCAAAGGCAACACAACCCGCCCCGCTGCCGTCCGCACCGTCACCCGGTAATGCCCTGCCGTCAGCGGTGCAAAAATGCCCTCGTTTGCATCAAAACCGGCGACCGAACGCCCCGCCGCAGTCACGATTTGTACTTCCGAAATCGCCGTTTCGTTTTCCGCAAAAACAAGCGTCACCGCCCCGCCGGGTGTCACCGGGTTTTGTAATAAACGCACGGAATTATCGCGCACAATATCCTGCGTCGGGGTGCCGACTATTGTAAAAGTCGCCGTACCCGTGCAGCCGTTCGCGTCTGTGACCGTCACAAAATACTCGCCGCTTTCGGGGTTGGAAATGAGCGGTGTCGTCGTGCCGTTCGACCACAGGTAGGTGTAAGGTGCCGCGCCGCCGAGGACTTCATCGACCTTCAGTTTGCTGTTTTCAAAACTCACCGCGACCGACAAACCCGAAGAATTATCAATCGTCAAATTTTCAAATTGCACGTCCGCATAATTGAACTCCGCAGTAGCCGCAACTACGGGAATTGCATTGTTATCAAAGCTGATTTCCGAGCCTTCCGCGTCCGCGCTCGCGGTAAACGTCATGCGAAAAATCTCCGTGCCGTCGGCGAAAGTTTCGCCCGTCACCTGCGTATCGAGGTAAGCGACAGTCAAACGACCGGGGGCGGGTGAATACAAATTTGACGCATTCAAATCGGAAATATTCGACTCCGTACTTGTCAACTCTAATTTATCCGCATCCCAAGCGAGACCGAACTGAAAACCGAGCAAATTCTCGTAATTTTCCACGCGCATCACGACCTCGATTTCCGAGCCGCAGCCGATTTTTTCCATACTGAACGTCGGTCGGTAAGTCTCGTCGAGTATCGTTTGACTCTCCAAAATTACGTCGCCTTTTTTAACAGCATAAAAATTTTCCGTCACCGCAGAGTTATCCGTGCTGACAGTTACCGGGTAGGCGATTTGATTGTCGGGCGTAAAATTTTCCGGCAAAAAAGTCCAATCCGGTTGTGTTGCAAAACCGCCCGCAGCACCTGTGACAACTTGACGAATGAAAACAATATCCGCTGTCGTTACCCCTCCGCTGCCGTTGACATCCGCCGCGATTTGTTCTCTGAAATCCAAAATGTCGATGCCTAAAACGTGCGCCCGCACGGCAATCATATCGAGAATATCGAGACCGAAAGAGTAATCCGCCGTCTTTTGCAAAGACAAACTGCCCGCAATCGGGTCGGCGGAAGTGAAACTGTAATTGCCCTGCGCATCCGACACGACGGACGGCAAATCGGAGCCTTCAATCATGACATTCGCGCCCGAGGTCATCGGCGAGTCATCGTGTAAAAAGAGCTGCCCGGAGACAGAATTTTGTGCGCTCAGGCAGAGAGAAAAAAGGAAAAGAACCGAAAATGTAATCAATTTATGCATGGGATAAAAAATTTGGGTGTGAAGAAAAACTCATGCGGTATTTTGCTGCGACCGCCGTGAGTTATTAATTATGATACCGCAAATTTAAAGCGACACTTGCCGCCGCGCCCCGTCATATTCTTGGGTTTGTTGAGTGTGAAATATGATTTTCGTGTTTTAAAATACTGATTGTCAGACTGTTAAGTTTTTTGTTTGTTGAGGGGTAGCTGTGGGTTTGATATTTTAAACACTTCGGTTTCGGTTATTTTTTAAAACTGTGCCGAAAATTTCGGGTCATTTTCCTTGTTGAGAATTGCGGCATCCGAAATGCTCATATTTTCCCGCCTACGCCTTTGAACTTCTCCGTAAAAGCCGCAATCCGCTGAAAGACACTTTGCTTTTTGGTCAAATATTTCGGATTTAAAGGACTCATTTTAGGTAAAATCGAGTTCAATTCCGTGCCGTTTTCGCTCGCATAGCTGCGCTTGAGCGAGGCGGTAATATAGCGACGAGCTGCCTCGGGCTTCAGGTTTTCTTCTTCTATCAGCACCGCCGCTTCGACTTTCTGTTGCTCCTGTGCGTAGGCAAAGAAGGCGTCGATAATGCCGCTTTTATCAGATATGGCATCAAGGTCGGTGTTGTTGATAAAGTCAACAATCAAACGCTCTTTGGCACGGTTGCCGATGCTCCCCCGAATGATGCGGCGTATCTCCTCAATCAGTGTTGCTTTATCCTTGTTCTTTTTATTTTTTTCAAAAATCAACTCCAGAATGTAGTCCAAATTGATTTCCTGTGACTTTAACAAATCCACCTCAAAAACCACATCGTCCCAGTCAATATCAGACTCATCCGCCGCTTTGCCCGTGCGCTCGCGACGCAGCCAGTCGCGGATGTCGTTGTAGGTCGAGCGATAATCTTGTACCGTGCGTTCGGGCAACACTTCGATTTTTTGCAACTCGGCTATTTTTTCGTCCGTCAAAAAATGCTCCTCTTTGAATGCCGCAACTGCTTCCGCATCGTCGGGGTCGATTTTTTGCAAGGCTTTCAGATGCGTAAACTCGTCGTAGTTCTGCAATATATTTTCCACGCGCAGGTATTCGCCGAAAAGTTTTACAAAGTCTTTTTTATCACTTTCGCGCTCGATTTCGTCGGGGTCGGGAAAGCGCGTATTCAATTCCTGTACCACCTCGACAAAACCGCGCCGCGCCTGCCCCGTCACGATGTCCGTAAAGCCCTGCAAATATTCTTCGTAGCTCTTTTCGAGCACCACATTTTTGGTATTGCTGTCGCCGAAAAGCGTAATGGCATCGACGGTCGCTTTCTCCAAATTGCGAAACGTCACAATATTGCCGAAGGTCTTCGTAGAGTCGTAGATGCGATTGGTGCGCGAAAAAGCCTGTATCAAACCGTGGTAGCGCAAATTTTTATCCACAAATAAAGTGTTGAGCGTCGGCGCATCGAAACCCGTCAAAAACATACCGACCACAATAACCAAATCCACTTCTTTGCTTTTTACCTTTTTGGCAAGGTCGCGGTAATAGTTTTGAAAAGACTTGCTGTCCGTGCCGAAACTGCTGCCAAAGTGCGCGTTGTAGTCATCTATTGCGTTAGTCAAAAACTCCTTCGCGCTCAAGTCCAAAGCCCCGGGTTCAAAGTTTTCATCCCGGATTTCGCCGATAGCATCCTGCTCTTCGTTGGGCGCATAAGAAAAAATTGTCGCAATCGTCAGCGGTTTTTCGCTCTCCGCCTGCAAGCCGTTCAGCGTTTCGTAATACATTTTGGCGGCATCTACGCTGCTCACGGCAAACATGGCGTTAAATCCTGCATTATTACCTCGGGTGCGCCCCGTTTTTTGCCGAAAGTGCTTCAGTATGTACGCAGATATTTCCTCGATGCGTACCGGGTGCAGCAGCGCCTTTTTGTTTTCCGCCGCCGTCAGTTTTTTCAAATCCTGTTCCGTTTCGAGGCTTTTGAATTGAGGTCGAACATCATTATAATCGACCTTAAATTTCAGCACCTTTTCATCGCGTATCGCATCCGTAATGACGTAGCTGTGCAACTCGGTCCCGAATACGCTCGCCGTCGTCTCTGCGCCGAGGGCATTTTGCGGAAAAATCGGCGTGCCCGTAAAACCGAACTGATAGTATTTCTTAAACTTCTTTTGCAGATTTTTTTGTGCCTCGCCGAATTGCGAACGGTGCGCCTCGTCAAAAATAAAAACCACCTGCTGCTTATACACCGGCAGGTCTTTTTCACTTTTCATCAAGTTGTTCAGCTTTTGGATGGTCGTAACGATAATTTTATTGTCCGTCTTCGCCAGGTTGCGTTTCAGACCCGCCGTGCTGTCGCTGCCGTTGACGCTGTCGGGCGAAAAACGCTGATACTCTTTCATCGTCTGATAATCCAAGTCCTTTCTGTCCACCACAAAAAACACCTTATCGACAAAATCGAGCTGCGTCGCCAACCGTGCCGCTTTAAAACTCGTCAGCGTCTTGCCCGAGCCGGTCGTGTGCCAGATATAGCCGCCCGCCTCGGTGCTCGCCCATTTTTTGTTTTGAAAAGCACCGTTAATTTTCCACAAAATGCGCTCCGTTGCCGCTATCTGATAGGGGCGCATGACCAGCAGCGTATTGTTGACGTCAAAAACCGAGTAATGCAGCAAGACCTGCAGCAGCGTGTTTTTCTGAAAAAAAGTCGCCGTAAAATCCTTGAGGTCTTTAATGGTTTTGTTGTCTGCCTTCGCCCAGTTCATCGTAAAGTCGTAGCTGTTCTTATTGCGCTCCGTGGTGTTCGCAAAATAGCGGCTGTCCGTGCCGTTGCTGATGACAAACAGTTGCAGATATTTAAACAAAGAATTTTCGCTGTTAAAACTCTCCTTGGTGTAGCGGTGCACTTGATTAAACGCCTCGCGGATTGCCACGCCGCGCTTTTTCAACTCGACCTGTACCAGCGGCAGCCCGTTCACGAGGATAGTCACATCGTAGCGATTGGCGTGTGTGCCCCTTTGCTCGAACTGCGAAATAACCTGCAGTTTGTTGCGTACGATTTGCTTTTTATCGACGAGGTAAATGTTTTGGATGTGACCGTCGTCAAACACAAAATCGTAGATATGATTATCGTGAATTTTGCGGGTTTTATCGACCATATTGTCGCTCGCCTTATCCAAATACTCCTCACAAAAGCGCGACCACTCGGCATCGGTGAAGGTCATGTTGTTCAGCCGCTGCAGTTGTACGCGCACGTTGGCGAGCATGGCGGCGGGCGTGGTGAGGTCGGGCACATATTCGTAGCCCTGATTGACGAGGTCTTCGATAAATTCACGCTCCAGCCCCGCCTCGGTTTGGTAGGTTTGCGGCTGCTCGCCCAAGATTTTGTGCTTGATGTATTCTTCTAAAATAATGAAGTTGTTGGCTTCGGCGATGGTTTTATAGGTGGACATATTGGCTGATTTAATCGTTGTTGTTTGGTGAATAAAAGTGGTAGTTTTCCTTTATAAATCTTACGAGATATTCCAATACTCTTTTATCAGCATCTCTAATTACGGATACCTCTTCTCCTGAATGTTTACTATGACTTGATAAATTAATAATTCGATTATAATAGTTTAGACGTGCGCCTTCCGTTTCATTTGGAAGAAGATTTATCCATTTTGCGTATCCAAGAAATGTAGACAATTTTTCTAAAATATTACGCAAAAAATTGAAATGAAACTTTTGTATATTTTGTGTTTCGATAGCCTTATCAAGTTCCGCTAATAAAAAAAGGTGATATGCAAAGGGAGAGTCGTTGGGCTGTTCCTTGACTTCGAAAGTACCGTCATCAAATTTTTCCAATCGTTTTCTGATAGAGTGTTTTCTTTTGTAGCCGGATTGTGGGTTAGCACTATTGAACTCGTTAAAAAGCACATTGTAAAACAACGGATTGTGAGTTGTGATAATGAATTTGAGTTGTTCTGCTTCACTTGATTTTATTATTTCAGCAATATTGACTGCCAACTCTATCAAATGACTTTCATCCAAAGAACTCACGGGGTCATCTATAAAAATGTATTGTAAGTCATCAAACTTGTTCGTTTCACGCTCTTCAGCTTCTGCCGTGTTTAGTATCTCCACAATTGACTCCAATAAACTGTAAAAAAAACACCAAATAAAATTACTTTCTTCGCCTTTGGAAATTTTTATATTGGGTAAATTATCATCATTACCACGTGCTATATTGAAGGTTACTTCCGAAAAATCAGAATTGATTAAAGGGGTAATTGCATCACTTGTATAGCGTTGAAAATTTTTAACAATATTTCCGTCCTGCCCTTGGTCTCTCAAGAAATTTGTGAAACCGTTAGGTTTTATATCGATTTTTCGCGCGGTATCGAATTCTAAATCATTATCCCAAGAAAATAAATCCTCGGTAAAGGCATTGTAATACAAGACCTTTATGTTTGATTCTGACTCTTCTTCGTTTTCTGTATCTTTCGGAGAGATTAGATTTTTGAATTCACGCGAAAGACGGGTTTTGCCTGTGCCGTTAAAGGCGTAAATTAATTGTACTTTTTTGTTGGTGTCTTTTAGTGATTGTGCTATTTCGTTAAGTGACTGTCCCATTTTATTCGTCTATTTTGTTTTTTGGAAAGTTTAACAGCATATCCCGATAATACACATACTGCTTCTCCCGCAATTCTATCTCTCGCGGCAGACCCTCACTGATGGAGGTCGTCAAAGTGTCGAA
>JAHDCG010000141.1 GCA_020629965.1 Saprospiraceae bacterium
ACCAAAAAAATCAAAAATTAACCCTTAAACTCAGACGTGCAGAAAGTTCCCCCGAATCGGGGGTTAGGGGGCTGAAGCCGCACAGCATTTAACTCAAAAACAAAACAATGTCAAAAGAAAACTTCATTCAGGAAATAGAAAATGGCTATACTTTTACAGGGCCTGCCATCGACCTCGGCGGTGCGATGTATGATAAAGAAACGCAGACCGGCAGCATCGTTCGCATTCCGATGAGTACTCTGAACCGGCACGGATTGATAGCCGGCGCGACGGGTTCGGGTAAAACGAAAACGCTGCAAATTATTGCGGAGCAACTGTCGGCGCAGGGCGTGCCCGTGTTATTGATGGATATCAAAGGCGACTTGTCGGGCATCGCCGTACCTTCGGGCGGGCATCCGAAAATCGACGAGCGGCACGCGGTTATCGGCTTTCCTTTTGAGGCGGGCAGCAGTCCCGTGGAGTTTTTGTCGTTGAGCGATGAACCGGGGGCGCGACTGCGGGCGACGGTGACGGAGTTCGGGCCCGTGCTTTTTTCCAAAATTTTGGGACTGAACGATACGCAAAGCGGTATTGTCGCTTTGGCTTTTAAATACTGTGACGACCGCGGTATCAAGCTCTTGGATTTGAAGGATTTCAGAAAAACTTTGCAGTATTTTACGGGCGAGGGCAAGGAAGAATTAAAAGCCGAATACGGCACCGTGTCCTCCGCTTCCGTGGGAGCGATTATGCGCAAAATCGTCGAGTTGGAGCAGCAGGGCGCGGAGGCTTTTTTCGGGGAGCGGTCTTTTGAGGTCGAAGATTTATTGCGCAGCGACGGCGCCGGTAAAGGCATGGTTTCCATCATTCGCCTGACCGATATTCAAGACCGCCCGAAGCTGTTTTCGACCTTCGTGCTGCAAATGTTGGCGGAAATTTACCAAACTTTACCCGAACAGGGCGATGCGGACAAACCCGCCCTCGCCGTCTTTATCGACGAGGCGCATTTGGTTTTTGACGAAGCCTCGGATGTACTTTTAGACCAAATCGAAGCGACCGTCAAACTCATCCGCTCTAAGGGTGTCGGTATCTTTTTCGTCACCCAAAATCCCGACGATATTCCCGAGGAAGTCTTGGGTCAGTTGGGTTTGAAAATTCAGCACGCGCTTCGTGCCTTTACCGCCAAAGACCGTAAAGCCATTAAGTTAGCGGCGCAAAACTATCCCGTCACCGAGCATTACGATACGGCGCAACTGCTGACCGAATTGGGTATCGGTGAGGCACTCGTCACGGCACTGAACGAGAAGGGTATTCCGACCCCTTTGGCGCACACGATGTTGCGTGCACCGCAGTCCCGCATGGACGTTTTGACGGAGGCGGAGATTAAAAAAATTCTGAAAAAATCGGACATTATCGAAAAGTACAACGAGGTCATCGACCGCGAAAGTGCTTACGAAATATTGGGTGAAAAAATTGAAAAAGCGCAAGAAGCGGAGACGCAGGAGAAGCTGAAAAAAGAGCAGGAAGAAGCCGAAAAAACGACTACGCGTCGCGGCAGAGCCGAAAAATCTACCTTTGAAAAAGTTGTCAACAACACTACGACGCGGCAAATCGGTCGCACGGTGGCGCGGGAATTGACACGCGGTCTGTTAGGCGTTTTGGGGATTAAATCGACGGGGCGCAGAAAGAAATCTTCGGGTTGGTGGTAGGTTAGGGGTGTTTAATTGTTTAGGCGTTTAATCGTTTAGTAAGTGAGGCATTCTCAAATTCTGATAATAGCCCGATTGAGTAAAATATTTCGAGGTCGGTAAGTTTTGGCTGTTGTTTTATGACAAACAATCAGTGCAGTTCACACGTTTTTCGGACATGAATAATCAAGAATTACAAAGCGGAAACACCAAAGTTACCGTTACCAAAAACAACAAAACCGCCCTCGTTTTCGGCGGTACGGGTTTGGTCGGCGAGCATTTGGTGCGCGAGTTGGCGATGCACGACAACTACGAAACCGTCAAAACTTTCGGGCGGCGGAAGGTCGGTTTGAAATACCCGAAAGTCGAAGAAATTGTCATCGACTTCGACCGTTTAGAGGATTACGGCGAGGAGATAAAAGGCGACGATTTATTTGTATGCCTCGGCACGACCATCAAAAAAGCGGGCAGTCAGGCGGCTTTTCGCCGCGTAGATTTTGAATATGTTTATCGCGCTGCGCAAATTGCCGCCGAAAACGGCGTCAACCAACTGCTGCTCATTTCCTCTGCCGGTGCGGATGTCAACAGCGGCACTTTTTACAGTCGTGTCAAAGGTCAAATCGAGGAAGCGGTCAAGAAATTACCTTTTTGGTCGCTGCATATTTTTCAGCCTTCGCTTTTAATCGGCGACCGCGACGAAAGCCGTCCCGCAGAGGCCATCGGGCAGGCCGTCGGTAAGTTCCTTAATAAATTTACCACCGATTTGTTTGACCTTTACCAACCCGTAGAAGCGGAAAATGTCGCACGTGCGATGGTCTTGGCAGCGCAGAATATGGAAGGCGGAGTGGAAGTGCATCAGTCGCATCGCATACGGTTAGACGGCAGTAAATGATGTACGATTTACGATTTACGATGTACGACTCTAACCGGAGCATTAACTGCAACTATCTAAAACTCACTAAAGGTTGGAGCAATCGGTCAACGGGCAACTGACAACCGACAACTAACAACCGACAACGAAAAAAATGGAAGAAATAGTAAAAAAATCCGATGTAAAAATCAGCATCGGTCTCAACGAAGAAAACATGCCCGTGCAAATTATGTGGGAGGCAACCGATAACCCCTCGCACGTCAAGCCCGCCGACTGTAAAGGCATGCTGCTGTCGCTTTTCGACCGCGAACACATGGACACACTCAAAATCGACTTGTGGACAAAAGATATGCAGGTTTCGGAAATGGACCGCTTCTTTTATCAGACCTTTCGGGCAATGGCGGACACCTATTATCGCGCCACCAAAAACGGCGATATGGCGAATGATATGCAGCGATTTACGCAGTATTTCGGGGAGAAAACGGAGGTGATACCGAAGAGTGAGAAGTAACGGCCGGCTTTAGCCGGTCGTAAAAAAAAGAAGCGACTGCTGCAATTACGCAACAGTCGCTTTTTCTGTTTAAAAGCTTCGCTTTTAGTCGACTTGAAAGTCGCCTTTACTTTTTAATCAGTTTCAACCAAGCCCGACCGCTTTCCGTTTTGATTTGCGCAAAATAAATGCCCGCCGCCAACGCTGTCGCATTCACCTGTGCCGTATAGTCATTGACTTGCTGTACGGAAATCAACTTCCCCGTCGCGTCAAAAATACGCACTTCTTGCAGCAAATAATCCGCGTGTGCAATCACCCAATTTCCCGCCGTCGGATTGGGAAAAACCGAAAATTCCGTCGCCGCTAAAAACTTCGTACCGCTAATCGGACTGCCGAAATTCACATTGTCGAAATAGTAAAACTGTCCCTCATCCTGTGCGCCGCCGACGCCGAAGTTAAAGAAAATCGACGCTTTGCCGTAAGTCCAACCGTTGTTCAAACCAAACTCTAAAGCCGCCGTGCCCGGTGCTTCATTCGTAAAATCAAACTCCATATCCTGCCAGCCCGCCGTCGTCGTATTGACCTCCGTTTCGCAGGTTTGCGTCGGGTCATTGCGGTTTTCTACTTTCAAACGGACGGGAATGTCCGCCGCCGGAGACCACACACGGACGTACATTTTGGAGTCATTTAAAGTGAGCGGAATATCCGTCGCAAAACCCGCCGGGGTGCCGATAGTGGTGCCGGCGGAAGGGGAGGCGTCTTCGGTTTTAAACGCCCGGGCGACCGTGTTATCGGGATTTTCGGGGTCGGCGACGAGTTGCGAACTGTTGCCTTCAAAATCAGTCAGCGTGTAGTTGACATTCGTGTCTTCAAAGGTAACGGGGTAGTCGATTTGCGCGCCTGCGTCGAATTGTTGCACATTGTCAAACAGGAAAGTCGAAGCCGCCGAGCCGTCGCCGACATTACCGAAATCGAACATAAATACGACCTCGTTAAAAGTCGCCGGTGTGCCGCTGAAATCCCAAGTCAAAGTTTCCCAAGCACCCGAAACCGTCGTCTGTCGGTCGCGCTCCGTTGCCCCGCCGCCGCCTTCGAGTTTAAATTTCACCGTCGTACCTACGGGCGCTATGCTATAAATCTGCATGGAAATACCGTTCGTTTCCGACCAATTTAAATTATCATCCAAAATAATTTTGCTGCCCGCAAAGACCGCCCCGCCGTCGCGCACGATTTGCCCGACGGTCGCGCTCGGGTTGTCGTCGTTCATTTGCGGGTTAGAAATAACGGTTCCGACGCCGCCGTCAAAATCGGTGAAATCTTCCGTTGTCAAGTCGCCTTCGAAGTCTATGGGCAGACTTTGGGCATTGACGGAAATTGAAAAAAGCAGAAGAGTCAAAAAGGTAAAAACGCGCATACCACGGTCGATTGGAAACCGACGAAAACCAAAAATTCCGCTTCGTCGATTTTGATGAGTAAAATTTGTGAGCGACGAAGGTAAGCAATGATTAACGGGAAAAAGGACGCAAAAGGACTTTGCGTAGTGATGTCGTAGCGGAAAGAAAAGAAAAATCTATTGTGTTGAATTGATGAAGTGTTGAATCGTTGATTGATAGTTGAATCGTTGAATCGATGAGCTAACACAGCTAATGCCTCGGTATGCTCAGCGGTTCGACATTTCGGAAGTAAGTCACATCGTTAGACCGTTGAGAATATCGTATAACCGCATAGTTTCAAAATTCCGTGCGCTCAACGATTCAACAACTCAACAATTCAACATCAGAATCGGTACGCCAAACTCGCAAAGTAAGTACGCCCGAAAGCATAAAAAATACTCGGGTCGAAGTCGTTCGGGTCTTTCGTTTCGTAGTTAAAACGCAGAGACTCGAAGCCGCCCGTGATGAACTCCTGATTATCCAAAATATTCGAGACCCCGACATTCAGATAGATAAAACGGTCGCCGAATCTCCAGGATTTACCGCCGAAAAAGTCGAGGGTGAATTGGTCGGGCGCCTGTATTTGATTGACTACTTCGTTGTACAAAGCCGGGTTATCTTCCAAGCCGAAAACCGCCGTTTCGGTACGACGGACGGGACTGAAATCGAGGTAGATTTTGCGGAAATAATTCGCATTCAAACTTGCAAACCAGTAGTCCGGGCTGCGGTAGTTGAGTTTGAAAGAGAATGCCTCCTGCGGACCGTTCGGCACAAAAAAGTTATTGGAATAAACTTCAAAACCGTTGTCCGCAAAAATGGTATTGAACGTCTCCGCATTATCCAAAAATACGGTAGCGCGCTGACGTGAGGTGTAGATGTTTTGACTGAGGGCAGCCACGGCATTCACCGACCAACGACGGTTAAAATTGACCTCCGCGCCCGCTTCGATACCCGCGTGGGTGCGGTCGATATTTTGCAAAATTAAGTTACCGAAAGTACGACGCGCATCATCGTAAAAACCGATGCGGTCGGTTTGGTCTTCAAAGCGCGTATAGTAAGCCGTAACGCGGGCTTTGACCACGGGCGAACGCCAGTTGTAACCCGCTTCGTAACTCAATATTTTTTCCGATTCGAGGTCGGGCGTGACTTGATTACGGGTGCGCGGCGATACAAAAGCATGACGGGCAAAGGGGGCTTTGTTGATGCGGGCAGCATTCGCGTAGAGATAGTGGCGACCGTTGATTTTGTAAGTCGCACCCGCTTTTACGCCGCCGGTATTGAATAAGATGCGGTCACTTTCGCCCTCGCTGCTGTTCGGAAAGCGGCCGTTACGATAGAAGCCTTCGCGCCAAATTTCGGTTTGCTCGAACTCACCCGCCACGAAAAAATCCCAACGATTGCCTTCGTAAACAATCTGCGCCCACTCGCCGCCGCGACGGATATTGAGGTCGTAATTCCAACCGAATTTTTCGCCCTCGCGCACCAGTCGGTTCGGGTTGTTCAAATCGCTTTGCTGAAAAGTATTGATGTCCACACCCGTTTCGCGGTCGGCAAAACGGTCGATATCTACGGTAAAATCACCCCCGAGCAAATCGTCCAAGACGCGGAAAGTATGCCCGACGTAAGACTGATAGCGCGCGCCGAGGTGCAAAGTCCATTCGTCGCTCAGGTTGGTGCGGAAGTTGGTATTCAGATTAAATTCGTCGCTGTCGAAGCGTTGCTCTTCGACGATGGTGCGTGACCATCTGCCCGTCACGTCGTTGCCTTCGATACCGTCCGCATCTTCGACCGTGGTGACAAAATTGCGGTTTTCGTCGTAAAGTTGATCCCAGTTCAGTTGCAATAATTCCGGATTTTGGCGCAAATATTCCGCGCGGGCATCGACGACTTCCTGCGACGCATCTTCGCCGAAAGCGAGGAAGGACGGCAGGTAGCGGTAATACTCCGGACGCGGGTCGGCGCGGTTAAACCAGTCGAGGCGGGTCTGTCCGTTCTTGCCCGTTTGGTAAGAAGCGGCGGTGGTCAGCACCGATTTTTCGTTGATAGTCCAATCGTGGCGCAAAATGGCGACGGGTTGGTGTGAGTCCTGAATACGCGAGTTGCGCTTTTCGCCGTTTTGGAAACCCCACAGCGGATTGTAGTAATTGCTGCCCGCGAGGTCGTTGGCTTCCTGCGTCGTGACGCCGATGCGACCGCGCTTGGTCGGTGCGCCGAATACCGTTAGGTTCAACAGATGTTGATCGTTAAATTTTTTATCGACGGAGGCAAAATAAGAGTAGCCGTCGTACACCGTGCCTTCCACGTAGCCCTCATCCGCCCAACGTTTGGAAGCGGAAAAGGAGAAAGCCCAACCGTTTTCCTGCAAACCCGTCGAGTGCGTCGCCATAACGCGGTGGCGGTAAGAGCGGTTGCTGTTGGCGTAAGAAACGCGCGTTTGCTTGCGCTGCGAGCTTGCCCGCGTGTCGATGTTGATGTTACCGTTGACGCCGCCGAAAGACAAATCCGTCGGTGCCAATCCGATATCGAGGTCGCGGTTGCGGAATACATCGTTCAGACCACCCCAAATATTCCAGTAAATGCGCCCGTTTTCGAGTTCGTTGAAGTTTACGCCGTTCATCATAATCGTACCGTGCTCGCTGTCGTAACCGCGTACCCGGAAGCGATATTGCCCCAGATTAAAAGATGCCTCGGAGAGAAAAGGATCGCGCGAAGCTGTCAGCAATCCCGAAATGTTATCGGAAAGAGCGGCGTCATCGTCCGCGTCGCTTTCGATGTCGGCGATGACGATGGTCGGAATGAGGTCTTCCGGATTTTCGTCCAAGGCGCCGGTTATCAGACTGATTTTACCGACATTTATGGTGCCTCCGGCGGCGATTTGCGCTTCCGAAATATCAAAAGTCGCGGTTTTGTAATCTTCCGCATCCAGAGTGATTTCACCCGCTTTAGTAATTTTCAAGGAAAATTTACCGTCTTCTTCCGTCAGTGCGGAGGTCTTATCGGCGGTCGCGTTGACGAGCACACCCGAGACAGGCTGATTCGTTTCGGCATCGACGACCGTACCGACGACATTTTGCGCTGCTAAAAACAGAGGTAAAAACAGGAGTGTAAAAGACAAGTAAATTTTGGTCATTAGCTTGTATGATATGGTGAAAAATTATGAGAACGGAGTGCTGTGTGTTACCGGCCGCAAAGATACGGAGGTGCATGTTAATTGTTTGCTAAAAAAGTATTATATTTGTTTTTGACTTTTTACGTGTATTAAAACCCGACTCCCATGAAAAAACCGCTTCTGCTGTTGTTTTTGTTAAATTTTTCTGCCTTTCTCTCAGCGCAAGACTGTGATGTGCCGCGACCTGCGGGCGAAAGTTGTGCGACTGCGCCGTTTCTCTGTGATTTTACGAATTATTGTACCGATAATACCGCCGCCGGTCCCGATGAGTTTTTAACGCCGACCCTGTTTTGCGGCGCCGTCGAAAACGACCTGTGGGTAGGTTTTACGGCTGCCGCCGAAACGGTGTCCGTAGAGGTCGTGCCGTTGGATTGTACGGGATTGGGATTGCAGGGCATGATTTTTTATTCTGCTGATTGTGAGTCGTTTACGGGCGTTTCGGAATGCGTGGACGGCGAGGCGGGAACTTTTGTTTTGACAGCGGAAAATTTGACCGTCGGTGAAAATTACTTCATTATGATTGACGGCGAAAACGGTGCACTTTGTACTTACGCACTAAATATCGACGGCAGCGAAATCGGCGACCCGGCTTGGGCGAATGCAGGTGAAGATGTGCCCGTTTGCGAAGGAGAAACGGCGATTTTGGACGGAACCGGCTATAACAACACGCCGGGCGAACAAATTTTATGGACAACCGACGACGGGGAAATTTTGAGCGGCGCGGAGACTCTGAACCCGACGGTCAGCGGTGCGGGCAGTTACGTTTTGACGATTTCGGATGAGTTGCAGGGGTGTGTGCACAGTGATACAGTCTTTTTTTCGGGCGGTGAAAACTATGAATTAACGGTAGAGGGCGGTGACGATATCACCTGTTTGGTCGGGTCGGTTTTTATCTCCGCCGAGGTCAACGGTGAGTTGGATTGGAATTACGTTTGGACAGATTCTTTAGGAAATATTGTATCCGAAGCAGCGGCGTTTCCGGTTTCATCCGCAGGCATTTACACCGTAACGGCAACGCTGCCCGGTCTCGATTGCGTGTTGACGGAAACCGTAGAAATCAACGCTTTTACCGACGAACCCGAAGCCGTAATTTTACCCGTCGATACCATAACCTGTGCCAACGAAACCGTTATTTTAGACGCTTCCGCTTCCGTTTTTCCGGAAGAATACATATTGACTTGGGAAGTTTTTTCGTGGTCAACTCTTACTTTTACCAACCTTGACCCTCTGATGCAATTGCCCGTTAACGAACCCGGTCTTTACTTTCTCGAAATTACTAATCCGGTCACGGGTTGTACTTCAGACGTAGGCATAGAAGTCATTACCCTCTCGACTTCCGCCCCCGACTCCGTCTTCTACACCCTCACCGATTTTTGCGAAACGGGTAGTATTTTACAAGTCGACAGCGTAGCGGGCGGAGAAGGAGATTTACTGTTTTCTTTCGACAACAGCAATTTTTCCGACCTGACTTTGTACGAAGATTTAGCCGCCGGTACTTATCCTTTGACCGTCATCGACTCGAACAGTTGCACTTTAGACACCCTCATCCAAATCCCCGGCATTTCACCGCCGCTGTTGGATTTAGGACAAAACATCAATTTAAATTTAGGCGAAAGCCTCACTCTGCAACCCGTCACCAACGCCGATTCTCTCACTTACTTTTGGTCTGCCGACAACAATTTCCTCTCCTGTCAAACCTGCCCCAACCCCGTCATCATGCCCACGGAAACCGGTTTTTATTTTTTAGAAATCACCGATGAAAACGGCTGCACGGCGAGCGATACTATACAAGTCACCGTCAATCGCAGCCGCAGCGTTTACATTCCCAACGCCTTTTCTCCCGATAACGACGGCATCAACGACCGCTTTACGGTGTACGGCGGCGCGTCGGTTTTGAGAATTACGAAAATGGAAATTTACGACCGTTGGGGCAGCCGTGTTTTTCGGCAAACAGACTTCGCGGCGAATGACCCGGCGGCGGGTTTTGACGGCAGATTTAAAGGGCAAATACTGCACCGTGATGTTTACGTGTATGTCGTTGAGGCGGAATTTATCGACGGTACCACGGAGGTTTTTTCGGGGGAGGTGATGTTGTTGCGGTAGAAAAAGTAAAATAAACGGCATTTTAATCGTCAAGAAATAAAATCATATAGGTAAGAAAAATTGTTTGGGTTCAGTAGTGAGTCATCGCGCTTCCGTCCACCGTCCACCGTAAATCCGTTCACCGAATAAAATGAAATCAACCATACTGACCTGTCTCTTTTACCTGCTTTGCCACGGTATCGCCGCCCAAGACTGTACCGAATTTGAACCCTCCGGTGAGGACTGCGAGTCCGCCCCTTTCATTTGTGATTTGGATAATTATTGCACCCGCAACGACGCCGCCGGTAACGGTACGCCCGCCGATTTTTGCGGTATCGTAGAGAATGATGTGTGGTTTGCCTTTACCGCCGGCAGCACCGTGTTGGAATTGGAAGTCAATATGTTCGATTGCAATACGCCGGCGGGTATGCAGGGTATTATTTTCGATGCGAGCAACTGTGATAATACCGTGGCGGTTTCCAACTGTGTGGATGGCGGCACGGGCAGTTTTGTGTTGTTGGCGGAAAATCTGATTATCGGTGAAAATTATCACATCATGCTCGACGGGAAGGGCGGCAATGTTTGCACCTTCTTTTTTAATCTGCTGCAAGGCATGACGGCTACGCCCGAGTGGGCAGATGCCGGCGAAAATACAAGTATCTGCCCCGGTGATGCGCTTGTGCTGAACGGTACAAGTACCAACAACGCCGCAGCGACGACCTTTACGTGGGAAACGGATGACGGCTCGATAATCAGCGGGCAGAATACACTAAACCCGACCGTCGATGCGCCGGGAATGTATGTGCTGTCGGTCATCGACGCCGTACAGAACTGCACCGCTACGGACACGGTTGCCGTCATGCTCAACGACGGTTTTTTCCTGACCGTACCGCAGCCGGCACAAATTGATTGTGAAGATAACCAAAGCGTTGACCTGACCGCGACGGTAAACAGCAATGACGCGTGGACTTTTATTTGGACGAATGCCGACGGCGAAACGGTGGGAGAAGAGGCTGTCGTGCCGGTGACTTTGCCGGGCGAATATACGGTCACGGCGGTCGATGCCGACGGAAATTGCGGACTGACCGAAACCGTGACGGTGACTTCGATTATCGACTTTCCGATTGCGCTGATAGATGCGCCGGAGGAATTAAATTGCGTCAACGAAAGTGTCATTATCGACGCGACAGGTTCGGCATTGCAGGACGATTATACGATTGATTGGACGTTTACACCGACGGGGCAAACGACGGCATTTCCGCTTGCCGCAGACCTGATTTTTACGACGAGCGAAACGGGAATTTACGAACTGACCGTCGCTAATCCCGATAACGGTTGTGTCTCCGTTGCGCAGGTGACGGTGTCCGAAAATCCGGCACGGCCCGAGATTATTCATACCACGGTTTTGGATGTCTGTGCGGATGAGACGGTCGGTGTTTTGCGCATCGACAGCATTACGGGCGGCAATCCTGAATTCCTGTATGCACTCGACGACTCGGTTTTTACGGCAACAATGCGCTACGAAAATTTGGCTCCCGGAGATTATTTTTTGCAAGTCCGAGATGCCGTCGGTTGCACGCTCGATACGCTGCTGACGGTGGAAGAAATCCCCGAAATCATCGTAGATTTAGGCGATGATTTGGACTTGTTTTTAGGCGACAGCGTGACTCTGCGCCCGCTGACGAGTGTAAATAATTTGAATTACACATGGACGACTTCCGCCGACTCATTAGCGTGTACGGATTGTGAAAATCCGGCGCTTTTGCCTTTTGAGTCCGCTTATTATTTTTTGGAAGTCAACGACGAAAACGGCTGCACGGCTTTTGATACGCTCTATATCAACGTCGATAAGCGGCGTAAAATCTACGTCGCCAACGCTTTTTCACCCGACAACGACGGCATCAACGACTTGCTTTTTTTACAAAGCGGAAACGATGTGCTGCGCGTAGAAAGATTTGAAATTTACAATAGATGGGGCAATCTCGTTTTTACGCAAACCGATTTTTTGCCGAATGACGCCGGCGAGGGTTTCGACGGTCGCTTTCGCGGGAATATTTTAGAACAAGACGTTTATGCTTGGGTAGCGGAAGTAATTTTTATCGACGGTGCGACAGAGTTTTTTACGGGGGATGTTTTGTTGGTGCGGTGAGTTTAGGGGAGAGGAGAGAGGGCTGAAAAATAACGGCAACCCACAAAATCCGATGCAAACCCCGCCTGCCCCCTCGTACATCGTACATCGTAATTCGTACATTTCTAAGAGCAAGGATTTATCTTAAAAAAAAATACAACCCAAAGGAAACTTTCCCCACCCCTTACCGGTTATATACTTGCGTTCGATTTTCGGCGTGAATACAGGCGGCAAAAGAGTCGTCGGAAAGCAAAGAAAATCAACTTTCAAAACGGGGATGTATCGGAATCGACGGGATAGTATGTCGAGCCGTAAGCACGTCCGAGCAACCTTTTTTACTCGGTTAAAAAATAATAAGGAAACCTTTTTTATATGGCAGTACTCGTTACGCCATGGCAGCCTAAGATTAGATCTTAGACGCCATTTTGCCGCACGCTTGATGCTCAATACACAGCGTGTCGCAAATCAACCAACCCTTGAGCTGGTGAAAGGAGAGGCTTCGCTCCCGACACGAGATTTATGAAGATAAGGTGCGGATAAGGTCGGTGACGAAACCGAACCCGCGCTCGAAAATTTAATTTGTCACTAAGCGTGTAGAAAGCTGTTGGACGCTTTCTCCGGACGCGGGTTCGAATCCCGCCATCTCCACCAAAAATTAAGGCAATCTCTGCGAAGGGGTTGCCTTTTTTGTTTTTTCAGAGGCAAAACCGGGTTCTTGTTTCTGCCCGCAAAACGTACCTTTGTCCGACAACTTTCAACCTAACAAAATCACACATGAAAAACCTCGCACCGCACATCACGCGTCAACGTCTGCTCATCGAAGGTTTTTACACCGCCGCCGTCGATGAGGATTTCATTCGCGCTTATTTCACGCATTTGACGCAAAAGCTCGATTTGCGGGTGTACGGCGAGCCGATAATTTTTGCGCCCGCGACGGGGATAGGCAAAGACGAAAACGCGGGTTACGATGCCTTTGTGCCGTTGATTGATTCGGGCATTTCGCTGTATGTGTGGTCGTCGGAAAAATTTATGTCGGTGATTATTTACACTTGTAAAGATTTTGCTGCCGAAACGGCGATTGCAGAAACGGCTGCCTTTTTTGACATCGACGAAATCGTATCGCAAACCTTCTAAAACCTCATTTTATGTCGGCTGCATACCCGTTTCCGCCTTTATTTTTGGTTGCTTTACTCGATGGATTATGGTCTCTGTTTCTCGTAGGAGCCGGAGCATTTCTGTTTTTCGGGTTTTGGAATTTTGCCACCGTTTTAATTCACGAATTGGGTCATGCTCTGCCGGCTTTGATGTTTACCGACGGCGAAGTAAAGGTATTGGTAGGTGCGGATAACACCGAGGAGGCAAAGTTCAAAATAAATTTGGGGCGTTTAAAATTGTATTTCATACCGCTGTTTTCTCCCGTAAATGCAGGTCTGTGTATGCACGGTAAGGTCGATAAGTTTTATCAAAACTTCATTATTTTGGTCGGGGGCGTTTCTTTCACTTTGACTACTGCCATAGTTTTTGCATTGCTTGTTTTCAATAATTCACCTTCCGATTTTTGGAAATTCAGTGCTTACTTTTTTCTCGCTTTGTCTGCGTGGCAATTTGTGAATAATCTTTACCCGAGTACTTTCCGTTTACCGGGCGGAAAAACCGCAGGTACGGATGGTTATTTACTGTGCAAGTTGTTTCAAGTTCAATACGGCGACGAAGGTCTCAAAAAAGCACACGAACTTTACGCGCGCGGCGACTTAAAGAAGACCGCCGATTTTTTGATGTATTGGGAAAAAGGTAACAAAATTCGTTTGGCTTTGTACGACTTTGCCCGCCGCGTTTGTCTCGAAGCAAAAAGGTATGAATTGTTGTTAGTGTTGACGGATAACTACATCGACGGCCGCCCCGAACGATTGAAACCCGACCGGTACATGGATTTGGCGACAGCTTATTTGCAACTCGGTAAGTACGAAAATGCTTTGAGTTGCTGTGAAAAAGTGATGTACGCTCAACCGATGAATACGGCAGCTTTGAACAAAACCGGGATAATTTACTACGCCGCAAACAACAAAACCGCCGCCGAACACGTCTTCAAAAAAGTAATGAAAATCGGCGGCGCAAACGATGAAACTTACCTGTATATCGGTCTGTTACGTTTCAATAAAACCGACCCGACGGAAGCGGAGGAATGGTTTCAAAAAGCTGTGAGCCATGACCCGAACGATGCAAATATGTGTTACTTCATTGCCGAGACGTATCATAATAACGGCTGTATCGTCAAGGCTTACGAATGGTTGTGCCGCGCCGAAGCACACGGAATCGAGAAGTCAGAACCCGAATTTCCCGCATTAAAAAATATCATCACAAAGCGGTACGAATACCGCAACGACAAGCAAACTTAAAATCACCATGATAAAAAACACCGTTCTTCTCCTTACTTTTTTACTGACTGCCGGCGCGGCCTCCGCCCAAGAATACAGCTACGTCAGCGACCGCATTTTCCCCGACATCGAAAGTTTTCTCGGCTACGACTTTAAGCCGGCGGTCATGGAAATACCCAACGAGTCACAAAACGAAATCGACCCGGGCGAATATTCATTCGGTATAACGCCCAACAACTTGTACGTCGAGGGCGAAGATATTCGCGGCGTTTACACCATCAATAACATTGCGCCCGAAGAATACGGCTTCAAAGTCAACACCATGAACGCCCGTGATGCGCGCATACAAGGTCATTTGAAGATTATCCTTAACAAGCGCCGTCAGGTGACTGCACTGATTTTCCGCCGCTCACAAAAAGACCCCGAAATTATTTTTACGCTGCCGCAAATGAATGAAGATTTGGCAGCCGCCGAAAAAGAATATTTCACCGACCTGCGCGAAATGACCGTCGAAAATGCGGACAGTCTTTGGGGTACGGAAATCAAGCCGTTCCTGCGCATCTACCTCGAACCCGGTGTGCAACAACGCTTGCAGGATTACGACAGCACGACAGTCAGTTTTATCGAAGTCATCACGACCGAAGAAAAGGTAAAGAAAGCCAAAAAGTCAAAAAAGAAAAACCCGGAAGACCTTGAAGGCGAGGAAGTTACGGAAGAATCAGCCGAACCGGAAGTGAAAATAAAAATCACTAAAACCTACTTTGTCGAGCTGAAATCCTTAGTACGCTACGACGACGGCACCGAGAAAATCGAGACGGAAAGACACGAAATATCCGGCGTCAAAGAGCGCAGCGACGACGAGGCGACGGGCGACGAAGAGAAGTTTCAAATAGAATTTTCCAACAAAAAAGACGTCCCGATTTTTCTCTACCTAAACGCAAATCGACAAGTCAGCAGCATGGAAATCGGCGATAATTTGTTTTTTATGCGCGGTATTTAAGTAATCAATGCCGTTAGACGCAACCTCGCAAAAGTCCCCGCGTTTAGCAAGTCTAAAGTCTAAAGTCTAAAGTCTAAAGTCTAAAGTCTAAAGTCTAAAGTCT
>JAHDCG010000142.1:0-13111 GCA_020629965.1 Saprospiraceae bacterium
ACTCAAACCACTCAAACCTTCTTCTTCAACCCCGCCACCCCCGTCACTCCAAAAAACACCAAACTAATTAACTTCGACAATACATTGCCCGCCAAAAGTACCCCGCTCACCGCCGCCGCACTGCTCGTAATGTGTTTGGAGAATTCCATGCCGACGGCGACAAAAAGCACATCTTGACTCGGCAAAAACGGGATGCGCGTCGCGATAATCTTCAGTGCCAAAAAGGTAAACCACACACTCCACGGCACCTCGGGCACGACGAGCGACCAGTTAAAAACTTCCAAACCGTACACGATAACCAAGCGAATTTGGTGAATGCCGTAAATTTTGCAGGCCGTACCCAACTGCATGGAAATCAGCTTCTTACGAAAGAAAATCAGCGAAAGAAGCAGGATAATCAAAATTCCCAACAGCAAAAAAGCGACCGTCGGCGAGATAAAATCTAAGAAATCAACCGTGCCCGTGCCCGCAAAAACGGTCATCAGGGCAATCGCCGTGAAGGTCGAAGCGACTGACGAAATTATGGTATTATCCTTTAAGACTTCAAAAACTTTCTTGCTGTCCGCCGCCGTATTTTCGCGCAGCCACACAAACAAAAACGCCTCGCCCGAGTAACCGATGACGTCGGTGTTGAGGATTTTCTTTTTTAAAAATGCCAAAAATCCCTGCACGGCGGGAATGGGTAGTACGATGCGGTAAATCAGCAATTCGGACAGCGGCAGCAGCATGTAAATCAGCAGGAAAATTAAATAAAACGCGGGGATACGCGGCAAAGATTGGAGAATGTTGATCACGCCGATGTCGTAGATTTGATACAGCAAATAACCGATAATGACGACGGTCAGAAGAGTGCGCAAATAACGCAAAGTCTTTTTTCCGCTGTCGGAACCCGACCAAGCTCTGACCGTTACCGCGACGGTTTTTATTTTTTTGAAAATTTTCTGCATACAGGTGCAAAGATAGAAGGGCGCGGGGGGAAAGGCAGGAAAAATTACGGAAAAAGCTAAACACACATTTTTCAAAAAATAAAAAAGAACAAAGGACTACGGCAGACGGTTTGACCTTAAAACAAGCATTTTTAAAATCAAAAAATATGACCGTCCGCGTACTTTTTTCTCTCCTGTTTTTAAGCATTTTTTGCTTCACGCAAATCGGCTGCAACGGCATTCGTTACCGCCCGAAAGGTGAGGTCGTCAAAATTCATCAGTCGGATAAAATCATCTCCGCCGACTCGGTGACGGTGATTGCCGCCAAGGAATATCAAGCCGGGCTGTGGAAGAAAATGATGCAGGGCAAGGGCTACCGTAAGGCTTGGGAGACGCCGATTGCCGTGCCCGTCGTCTGTCTCGATACACTGTACGGCGGCTTGACCGCCAAAGATAAAGGCGGCGGAGAGCAGACCCTTTCTTTGGAACTCGACGACTCGCTCGGCAACGATTACACGCTGCGTTCGGTCAATAAAAACCCCGAATCGCTCATTCCCCCTTTCGCCGAAAAACTGAACATCGAGGGCATCGTAACCGACGGTATTTCGGCGCAGCACCCTTACGGCAGCTTGGTGGTCGGCCCGATGGCAGATGCTCTGGGGCTGTGGCATTCCAACCCGCAACTGATTTTTGTGCCTTCCCAGCCGGAGGTTTTGGACTCTTTCAATCAAGAATTTCAAGACCGCATGTTTTTCTTTGAATACGAAACGAGCGGCTCCGGCAAGTGGACAAAACTGCCCAATATCTGCGAAGTGACAAGCACCGAAGGTATGCAGGAACTGGCGCACGGCGACCCGTATTTTCACATGGACACCGCCAATCTGGTGCGCGCCCGACTCTTCGACCTCATCGTCGGCGACTGGGATCGTCACGCCAAAAACTGGGGTTGGATAATCACCGATGAGGGCGAAACGACCCTCGCCACCGTTATGGCCTGCGACCGCGACAACGTTTTTTACGGTATCGGCGGCATTATTCCGTCTATCATCAATCGCCCGTCGATACAGCCTTTGCTGCGTCCTTTTGATAAGAAAATCGACCACATGCCGGGTTACGTGAAGCCCTTCGACTCGTACTTTTTCTACGGCGTCGATAAAAAATTATTTGAAGAACAGGCCGATTTTGTCAAGGAACACCTGACGGACGAAGTTATGGAAAATGCCCTGCGCACCTGGCCGCCGCAATTTTATGAACTCGACGGAGAGGAAATTTTGGAAAAAATGAAGTCCCGCCGCGATGATATTAAAAAATACGCTAAAGAATTTCACGAAATCGTGCAGGAACGCGGTCCGCTGGAAGAAGCACTAAAAGGCTCGACGGCATTCGGGCGGATGACGGGGAAAAAGAAACGCACTAAGGTTAATTAAAAAATCACAGCGGTTTTATGCAGACCGAACGCAAACAACTTGCTTGATAAAACGGAAAATCCGTTTATTATTTTTCCGCCTCGGTAATAAGTAACCCATTTCACTTTCGGCAACGCAAAAAAAAAACGCCCGAGACACACAAGCCTCGGGCGTTTTTCATTTTCCGAAAATAAAGCCGCTTTACTGCACTATCACCTTCCGCCGCGCCGCCAAAACCTCATCCGCAAACAGGCGGAAAATGTACACGCCGCTCGGCAAATGTCTTAAATCCAAACGGTCCTGCAGTCCGTTCGCATTCTCGTATTCCGCCTCTGCCACCGTTTGCCCGACGGCATTGCTGACCACGTAACGCAACCGCGCAGGACGCGGCATTTCCAAATCTATTTGCAGCAGACCCGCACTCGGATTGGGTGACAGATTAAAGTCCGTCACGTAATCCGGATTGTCGGTGTCGATGTTCATGTCAACGGTAATCGTATGCGTTACCGTGACCACGCAGCCCTGCGCGTCGGTGCCCGTGAGCGTAATGTCGAAATCGCCCGTTTGCAGGAAAATGTAGGTCGGACTCTCTAAAGACGTCACGCCGCCGGGACCCAAATCCCATTCGATATTTTCTAAAGCGACGGAGCTTTCGTAGTTGAAAGTGACCGGCGTATTGATGGCCGCGAGGTCGGGCGCATCGACACTCATGCCGAACGGAAGCGATTCGATTTCGATAAACTCTACGGCTTGGTCGTCGCCCGTTTGGTTGGCTGCGGTCAAGACTACCGTGAAATTTCCCGTTTCGCCGTAGTAATGCAGCGGCGAAAATTCCGTAGAAGTCATGCCGTCGCCGAAGTTCCATTCGTAATCGAATGCCGCTTCGGAGTTGTTGGTAAACTGTATCGCATTGCCGCATTCGCCCACCGCTTCACTGACGAAACCCGCTACGGGAGCCGCCGAGGTACATTGATAACGCACCTCGAAACCCGTGGAGGTCACGCTGCCGTCCGTATCGAAACGCACGGTAATCGACGAACCGGTCGAGGTAACATCCGGCGGAATCGTATTGCCCGCAAAATTGCCGAGCAGCGGAGCCGCTGTCGTCGCACCGTCATAAACCAAAAAGTCATCGCAGCAAGACTCCAAACTGAAAGAGACGAACTCCAAAGTCACCGTTTCCGCATTCGGCGGGGAGATAGTGACCGTGTAATCCACGGAGTTGGAATAGTTGCCGTCGGGGCCGCCGTCATCGTAGAGCGTACCGGTGCAGGAAGTCAGCGTCGTGTTGCCCGAGGTTTCAAAAACCAATTCTTCACAAAAATCACCGCCCAAAGTCACGGTAATGATGTTGTTGAAAGTTTGCGTATCGCAGCCCGTATCGTTACAGGCGGTCAGCGTCACGTCGTACACGCCGTCTTCGGTGTAATTGTGTACGGGATTTTGCTGCGTGGAGGTAGAGCCGTCACCGAAGTCCCATTCCCAGCTCGTCGGGTCGTTTTCCGATTCATCGGTAAAGGCGACGATGCCGTCACAACTGACTTCTTCCGCCACGGAAATTATCGCATTCGGCGCAGCGACGACTATCATTTTTACGCTCACCTGCGGAACGATGCCCGTCGGTTCGTTGGTTTCGATGCTCACGATGTACTCGTAGGTACCGGCGAGCAGCCCCGTCGCGTCGAGGGTCAGCGGTACATTTTGCGTGCCGCCGCCGGTTACCGTTCCGTCCGTTGCTCCGGTCGTCAGCCATTCGGGCAGTTCGCTGCTGCCGGCGTAAGTTACCGCATTGCCGAGCAGGGCGACGGTGTTGTCGTTGTAGTTGAGGTAATCAAAACCGAGATAAACCGCTTTGCCCGCGCCGTAATCACGCACCGCCGCTACTGACAATACATCGCTGCCTAAGTTGGCCGACGCAAGCGAAGTCACCGCCGGGTCGGTCAGGGAGAGACCGCGAGTAGCGGAAGGGGCGGAAAACACGGGATCGACGCCCTCGGTCAGCGGGTGGCCGGGCGTTACCGTGATATTGTCAAATGATAAACCGAAATCGAAAGCAGAGTCGAAAAAGCCCGTTGACTCATAAGACTCGCCCGCGCCGTCGTACAAAAAGATAACGCCGCCGCCTTCGGCGACAAACTCCTGAATGACCGAAGCGCAATTTATGAAAATCGTGTTCAAGCCAAATTCCGACTCGGGCAGCAGTAACAGTCCTTTTCCTTCCAGCTCTTCTGCCAAAACCAGCGGTAAAGTCGTCGCCGTTTCGCTTAAATTGTAATTCGGAAAGCCGAGGTCGAGGGCTTCGATGGTGGACGGATATTCTTGGTCGATGTCCACGCCGTAAGTCCAAGCCAGTATTTCAACCGGATTGCCCGAACCGGAATTTTCACTAATCGACCACAGCAAATCGCCGTTACCCGTATTTTGAATAATGATGTTTTGCAGAGAGGTTTCTCCTTCTTCCAAAGTCACGCAAATATCCGTCGGCGTCACGTTACTGATCGGCGGGTCGATGACCGTACCGCTGACATTAACGACCACATCGCCGGCGTTGCTTTGCAGGGTAACGGTGCCCGTAAAAACACCCGCAGCGACGGCGGGAAAAAATACCGCAGTTTTCAGACTGTCTAAAGGGGCAATGCTGTAGGCGAGTTCATCAAGTACAAATTCCGGACTGTCGGAGACGACCGTTGTGACGTGCAGGGTGTCCGTTCCCGGATTATAAATGCACAGCGAGTCTGTTGCCGGGTAGCCGGTAAAATGCTCTCCGAAAGCTAAGGGCGCGGGCAGCACATTGATGAGCGGTTGACCGATGACCGTTAATTTGACCGGGTAATCGACAAGCGGCTGCGCGGGGTCGCCGGTTTGTATCGGTAAGTCGTAAAAATAATCGCCGCCGAGCATTCCCGCCGTTTGAAAATTAAAATCGAGGTTAGCGGAACCGGCGGGCGCGATAATGTCGGTCAGAGGGCTGACGGTTAAAAAGGAGACGCCCTCGATACCGAGCGTGACGGTATGCGTTTCGTCTCCGCCCTGACCCGGATCGACATCCAAGCTGTTGGTGACGGTGACTTCCAAATTATTGTCGGCGAGCCATCCGGCTATCTGTGCGGGGTCGTCGAAGGTGTACTCTGCGATGATGTCATTGCCGTTTGTAACGTCGCCGTCGTCAATCATTTCGATTTCTTCGCCTTCCACAAAAAGGGTAGCAAATTCAAAAGTGTTGTCAAAGTCGCCGTTGAGAGTCACGGTCAGGTTGAGTTCGTTGACATTGCCTGCGGCGGCAAAATTATGGACGGTACTCAGCGCAGGCGGATTACTGAAACTAATCTCGCTCGTTTGCTCGCTGTTCTGTATCGGATTTTCGGTGCCGTAGTACAAGTCTCCCGCGCCGCCGTTGGTAATGACGGCGAAAGTGTCCAGCGTTTCGCCGGCTAAAATACTGACGCACATCTCGGGCGGAGTAATGTCGAACGCGCCGGGTGATTGTACCGTAACCGTTAAATCGGTGGTGTCGATTCCGACACAGTTACTCACGATTTGAGTGATGTTGAAAGTGCCTTCCTGTAAATAGCTGTGCACCGGGCTGCTTTCCGTCGATATGTTGCCGTCGCCGAAATCATATAAATAAGCACCGCCGCCTATGCTCGCATCGGTAAACTGAACGGGAGAATTGAACGGAATATCTACGGCATTTTCTACGGTAAAACCTGCCGTCGGCAGAGTCGTACCGCCTGCCGTAGAGTAGTCGATAATAAAACCCGGGTCGTTAATAATGCCGTCACTGGTAAATACCAAAGTCGCCGCGTCGCTCATCACGGTGAGGTTTGAGCCGTTTAATTCAAGACCGTCATAAATCCCGATTAGTGTTCCGCCGGTGCCGGCACCTTCATAAACAGAGAGAAAATCCCAGCCCGCTTCGGTATTAAACTCGGTAAAGGCTAAACTGATGCTCGCGGCGGACGGCGGGTCGATGATGAGGGTAGAATTGACGCTGTTCGGATAATTTTCCAAGCCGCCGGGGTCTAATATAACGCCGGCGCAAGCGGTTATCGTTTCCGTGCCGGTCGTCTGCATAATGATGGTATCGCAACTCGGATTATCAGGGTCGATGACGGCAAAACCGGGTATGAGCAGACTGTCTGTCTCGCCCTCACAGCTCGTCACGGTTAGTTTGACATCGTAGGTACCGAAAGCGGTGTAGGCGTGTGTCGGCGAAAATTCCGTACTCGTATTGCCGTCGCCGAAATCCCACACGGCATCGGTCGCCAAGCCGCTCGTGTTCTGAAATTGAGCGACGGCGGGCAGCTCGCAGCTGTTGATTTGTGCCGTGAAATTTACACTGAATTCGTCGATTTGCTCCGTGCCGACCCCGACGGCGTACCAGGCATTGACCATGTTTTCGTACTCCGTGCCGCACTGACCGTAGAGGTCAACGGCGGATTGTGCGCCGTAAAATGCCGCGTCTTCGTAATTTGAAGAAGGGGTGAGATAATAAAGCAGACTGCGCAACATAATTTCGGTAGCCGTTTCGTATCCGATGCCTGTCACGCTGTAACTGTTGCCGAGGTCATTGACGCCGGTTTTGCCCTGCGAGAGGATGTACCAGCAGTGATTTTGAACGCCGCTGTTGGTGTGTACGCCGTTGCCGTCGAACCAAAAATCACCGTCGTAAGTGTCCGGATTATCGTGTAAATTCGGATTTTCCATACTGCGAATGCCGAGACCGTCGGGCGTAATGTTGCCGGCAATCAGCCAGTCGATATTGGCGAAGCCGTGTGCCGTGATTTCGGTGTATTTTCCCAAAATATCGCTGTAAGACTCATTGAGGGCGCCCGACTCGCCGCTGTAAATCAGCCCGGCGGAAAACTCGGTAGTCCCGTGCTGAAACTCGTGACCGACTACATCGGGGTAGCAAAAGTTAGTGAAAGTGACGCCGTCACCGTCGCCGAAGGTAGCAAATTCTCCGTTCCAGAAAGCATTATTGAAAAAGGCATTCGAGTAGATCCGGCTTTCCAGGATGTGTCCGGCATCGTCCATACTGTTGCGCCCGAAATGCGTCATAACATCGTGGTACACCTCCGCGCCGAAGTGGCAGTCGCCCGCGTATTCGCTCGCCGTACCGGGTATGCTGTTCCAGGTGTTATCGCTGTCGGTATAGACATTACCGGTGTTGTCATCAACGGTAAGAATGTTTTTACCGTCTTGGCGCAGTTCGTAAGTGCTGCCGGTGTTGAAAGCGGTAATGGTGCGCGTGCCCGAGTAAGCGGTGTGGGCGGTGCCGGGTTCGTCGGCGTGGCAAATCCGTGACTCCTGCGCGATGACTTCGCCGGTTTGGGCATCGACGTACACCCAATTGCGGGACAGCGGCTGTAGAGCATAGACGTCGATTTTGTAAGCCAAGCGAAAATCGGCGCGGTCGAAGTTTAAATCGACGGGCGCGAAGGTGAGTTCGGCAGCGGGGTAAGGGGCGTAGGTGCTGCCGTCGTTCATTTTTTGGTCGAAGGCGAAAAGCTCCGCCGGAACGGTGCAAAGGGCGGCGGCAATCGCTGCCTCGGGCGCAAGGCTGCCTGCGGGGCAGACGGTCGGGGTTTCGATAATTTTACCGTTAATCGACTCGACTCTGCCCGCGCGGCTGTGTGCGATAATGACGCCGCCGACTACGGGATGCCCGTTGATGGTCTGTTGGTAGCGGGTGTGAGTCATGCCGATTTTGTCGGTTTCGTTGCGCACAAATTCAAAAGCAACGGCGGCGGGCAGTTTTAAATGTTTTTGCAGATAAAGCGGTGCTTCCTGCGGGGCGATGAAAATGTGCCGGTCGAAGCGCAAAAAATCCGGGTAAACGCCGGTTTTGCCGTAGCGCACATAATCGGTGCCGGTGAGGGTGTCGCCGCGTTTAAATTCGGCGGCGGAAAGTGAGAAGGAAAAAGAAATAAAAAAGCAGAAGAGGAGTGCCGTGCGGACGGCAAGAGTAAATTGGTTTTTCATAAAACAATTTCGGTTAATCCAAAATTTTCCGGGTAGTGCAGCCTGATTAAAAACGCAAATAATGAAAGCAGGTAAGAAAAAGTGTACGGGATTATAAATCGGGACGGGATTTAGGTTTTTTTGAAATCAGGATGTTTTTACGAAAAAATTGCGGTGTTGTTTAGACTAAGGAACGCGAAACAAATAAATTCAGAATTCTGACTTGTTCTTTTTTCCGATTTCTTCGTTGAAAAGCCTCGCCAATACCCTGCATTTCCTGCGTTTTTCGTCTCGAACTCGAAAAAAATAACTAGGTCAGCTTTTCTGAATTTATTTATATCGCGTTCCTAAGTTATTTAATTCGGCATAAAGCTATAAAAAGATTTCGGAAAGACAAATTTCGGAAGAATAAATTTGAGGGAATTTTGGATTTTGGGTTTGTGAGAGTCGGACAGGATTAGCCGATTTTTTAGATTTCATATTGTCGGAGCGCGTTAAGTAACCGCCGGCTTTAGCCGGTCGTGCAGGAAGGACAAGGATTGTTTTTTGCTTGGGAGATTTGCTTTTTAGACAAAAACTTCGTTTTCTTATGAGACGACTTAAAAGTCGCAGTTACTAAACAACCGCCGGCTTTAGCCGGTCGCAGAAAAAAAACGATTGCTGTCTCGATCAATAAAAAACCGCCATGTCCTCCAATCCTTTGCGCTGCAAAACCGGCACTTGCGCATCTTCCGCCGGATAGCCGACGGGGATGAGCAGAAAAGGGCGTTCGTTGGCGGGGCGGTCGAGGACTTTTTGCAGAAAATTCATCGGACTCGGGGTGTGCGTCAGGCTGACCAAACCCGCATTATGGATAGCCGCCAGAAGAAAACCCGCCGCCAAACCGACGCTTTCGTTGACGTAATAATTTTTGCTGCGCTCGCCGTTTTCGTCCACATCATAAGCCTTTTTAAAGACAATAATCAACCACGGCGCGACGGTCAAAAATTCCTTTTTCCAATCGGTACCGAACGGTTTTAAGTCTTCCAACCAGTCGTCGGACATGCGCCCGTGGTAGTTTTCGTACTCTTCTTTTTCGGCGGCTTCCCTGATTTCGGCTTTGATTTCGGGGCTGCTGACGGCGCAAAACGTCCACGGTTGTTTGTGCGCACCGGAGGGGGCGGAGGAGGCGGTTTTTATCAGATTTTCGATGATTTCGCGGCTGACGGGTCGGTCGCTGTACTCGCGCACGCTGCGGCGGGTGTCCATATAGGCGTACAGGTCAGCGGCGCGGGCGGCGGACTCGGCGGGAGAGTAGGCGGGGGCGGCGTAGGGGCGGAAGGTTTCTTTGTGCATTGGTGCGGTTTGTTGAATTGTTGAGTTGTTAAATCGTTGAGCGCGGTTGAGGGGAAGACCGGGTTGTTTTATTTAGGTTTTCGACCGTTTAGCATCAGATTATACCCCGCAATATATCCAATTTATTCGCAGGTGCATCGGGTGATAAAAAATCGGGAATGGTGTTTTATCGGGTGAGGAGAAGGTGAGGGCGGGCCAACCGGCGTGTACTTCACCACACTCGACGCAGGTATGCGAGGATTTTTTCTTTTTTTTCCAAAACATGGGTTTATCGTTTGCGGGTGTCAAATCCCGTTTGTACTGTCTGAATTTAAAAAAATTAACCGAATGTTTTAAAGACCGGCAAGAAGGATGGGTTGTAGATTTTTTGGGATTTTTAGATGATTAAATCGATGAAGAGGGTTATAAAGTATTTTAGGGATTGAATTTTAGGGACCGATTTACTCTGTTTTAAAAATTTCTCCTTCCATATAAAAATCGACACCTTGCATTTTGGAAATGAATTTATAGCTGTTATCTCCTGCTTCATAGATGTTGACGGTCAGAGTATCACTCGGGAGACCTGCATAACTGCCAAGCGGGGAAGAAGATGCTGTTCGAGCAGTATTACGTCCAGAGATATTTTCTAATTTTAATCAACCGAATCAGCATATCAGACTCTTCTTGGTATTTATCTTTAGTCAACAAAGAGTCAGTAGCATGGTCTTTTTCAATTGTAGATTTCCACCAATCGTATAATTCTTCAATTTCGGTTTTGGTAGCCATAGAGTTACTCCAATCTACATGACCGGCAAGCAAGTTTTCTTTCTCAACGCAATTTTTGAGTAATTGAAAACAAGCATGCAACATTATAATATCTTTGTCAGACCAATTTTCGTCGAGAGATTCTATTTTAAGGATATTGGCGGGTTTCATGTGAGTTTTTTTTTCGCAGAAAGCTAAGTGTTTTTACGCTCATTCCGGTTTTACGGAGACGGATTTGCTTTATACCGATAAACTCTTCCGCGTTTTTGTTCGGTAATGTTTAAAGTTATATCCAAATCTGCTTCCGATTTGCGTAACTGATTGCCCGACCGCAAGAGAGGAGAACAGTTTGCACCCTATTAGCCTTCTGTTTCCTTTTTTTCAATTAAATACATTTTCCACAAAAAGAGGTGACCTGAGTTTACCCATATAATTTTATTGAAATCTGCTTTATCGGCTATTGTTAATTTCCAATAATTATCTGCAAAGTAATTTTTCTCAAATCCTGTAGAGGGAGTAAAGCGAGGAATTTTAAACGGAGCATTTTTCAGGCTTGCGGTAGTCAGTTTTTCAAGTGAAACTATATTCAATCCCTTATTCGTAAAATGCTGATAAATATCCTTTTCTATTTTCTCATCAACTCTTCTGTTGAATGCCGGTATGAGATAAAATAATAGAGCAATTACAATGATTGTGATTATAAGGCTCATATTTTTTTCTGATTGACATTATTCTCTCAAAATTGCAAGTTTATTTGCTGAACTGTGCACGTAATTTTTTATAAACTTTTCTTGATACCATTAGCCCGAGGCTGTGCTTAATACTACAACCTATCCTGCCAAGAGGCGGGGTACTGTGAGTACGAGGTAAAACCTTAACCCAATTTGATTTAAAATTATACCCGTTTAACTAACACTCAAAACCTAACATACTCCCCCGGATCCACCGGCTGCCCCTTATACCACAACTCAAAATGCAAATGCGGCCCGTCCGTCAAATCGCCTGTATTGCCGATGACCGCGATGGCCTCGCCCGCTTTTACCAATTCACCCGTCTTTTTGAGCAACGTCGAGTTGTGCTTGTAAAATGTAATGGTATTGTTAGCGTGCTGAATGCCGATGGTGTTGCCCGTTTCGCGCGTCCAGTCCGACATGATGACAAAGCCGTCCAGTACCGACTTAATCGGCGTACCTTTCGGGGCAACGATGTCGATACCGTAGTGCTTTTTGTCGGGCATAAAACCGTCGCTGATTTCGCCGGAAAGGGGAGAGGTGAAGTAGAGTTGCTCCAGCGGTTTGTCGCTCGGCGAAGTGTTGACATTGGTCGTCGTGCGGTTCTTTTCGTTGAGTTTTTCCAGCTCGATTTCTTCGCGCAGTGCCATTTCTTCTTCGCTGACCTCGATGCTGTATTCCGTATCGTCGGTCAGGTCGGCGGGTATATCGGCGGGCACGTCTTGGGCGTTACCGGTGAGCACGCGCTGCACGCTTTTGGTGTATTCGTCGGTGGCATTGGCGTAGTATTCGATGCTGTCGAGCGAGGCGTAAATTTTCTGCATTTCCGCCTGCGCACTCACGTCGCCGTAGCCCGGAATGTACTGCTTAGCGGGTGTAAAAACGATGGCAGCCACCACACAAATCGCCACCAGCACCACGATGGTACTCAACATAATGTAAATGTTGAGCAACGTTAATTTATACGAACCGACCTCTTCAAAGGTGTCGTTGTTCATCACCACGAGGCGGTAAGGATGCTTGACTTTTTCCAGCCAATTCTGAAATTTACTTTGCTTTTCTTCTTCCATGAGAAAGGGTTGTAACGGTTGTAGTTGTTGTAATGGTTGTATGCCGGGATATTCTCTTGCGATTTGCTGAAAAAATCTAATTGCGGGTGCGCTGCTTGGGTTGAGTCTGTAAAAAAAAGCAAAGATAGCCGACGTAATCTCATTACCGACTTTTTCACTTCCTTTTAACGTTATTTTTCGAGCCCTTTCGGTAATCGTGCGGGAATGCGTTCGCCCCGGATCAGCGTCTTTTCTTCTTGTTTTTCGGCTTCCAGGGCAGCGGCTAAATGTTTCGTTCCCGCGCTCCTATCGATGTTGCCGCAGGTGAAAATATCGACGGCGGCGTAACCGTATTCGGGCCAGGTATGAATGGTCAGATGACTTTCCTGAATGACGACGACCCCCGACACCCCTAAGGGCGAAAAGTGATGAAAAGCGGAGGTCACGATTGTTGCATTCATGGCACGGGCAGCCTGCCGCATTTCGGCTTCGATGAGCTGCGGGTCGCTGAGTTTCAAAGGATTGCAATCGTACAATTCCAGTATGACTTGTTTGCCTAAATGCATTGTTGAGTAGGATTATTTTTTACGCTGATTTTCTTTTACGCTGATTTATTATGATTTTTTAAGATTTACGCTGAATTAGAGCCGTATTGAAGACCCCCCGACCTCCACGACTGAAGTCGGGACAGACCCGGAGCGGGGGAGTATCTAATTTCAAAATTAAAACTTGTAATGAACATAGTTTCGTTTTTAAAAAGTCATAAATAGAAGTTCCGTGTTTAATTAAAATGAAAGAACCCGAAAACTCAAAGGTTAAACCACAATATTTAGCGCGAAGAAAGTTCCCCCGCTCCGGGGGTTAGGGGGCTGAAGACGCTGATTGTCAGATGTTTATAATCAATAGAAGTTCCGTGTTTAATTAAAATGAAAGAACCCGAAAACTCAAAGGTTAAA
>JAHDCG010000142.1:13211-15238 GCA_020629965.1 Saprospiraceae bacterium
AATAGAAGTTCCGTGTTTAATTAAAATGAAAGAACCCGAAAACTCAAAGGTTAAACCACAATATTTAGCGCGAAGAAAGTTCCCCCGCTCCGGGGGTTAGGGGGCTGAAGACGCTGATTGTCAGATGTTTATAATCTATACTAACACTATGGTAACACCCTCCGACAACCGACAACGAAACCACAAAAGCAAATAACTTTTCCTCTCGCCAAGCAATCGCTGTCCATCAACTATCAACCACCAACCATCAACTATTTTTTATCCTTCCGCCACCGCTCCCAGTCCTCCAAAAAATACCCCAAAATTACCGGTCGATCCAAATAATTGACTTCAATGTCGCCGGGATTAGCGATGTCTTTTTCAAAGAAAAATAGACTTTTGACTAAGTCCGGTTCCAAATATTTTACCGGATAGTCCGCGTTGTAATTTTGTAAATCGAGCGGATATTTTGCTGCTGCCACAAAACCCCAATCGCCGAAGGAGGGCACATAAGTGTGATACGGATAAACGTGCGCAAACTCACTCGCTTTTACCGTTTCAAAGATACACCAAAATGCGCTCTTGGTATGAAAAGTACCCGTTGCCTGTGTGACAAAAATGCCTTCCGCACCCAATCTTTGGTGTACGAGTCGGTAAAATGAGGTGCTGTACAGCCGCGACAGCGCATCGTTACTCGGGTCGGGCAAGTCCGCAAAAATCAGGTCGTAATATTCCGAACTTTCCTGCAAAAAAGTAGCAGCGTCGGCGGCTACCGTCGTGACCTTCGGATTGTCCAAAGCCCCTTGATTGACCTCGGAAAGGTGGACATTTTCGCGGGCAATTTCAAAAACCTTTGCATCCAAATCGACCACCGTCACCGACTCCACCTCCGGGTCTTTCAGCACTTCACGCGCCAGTAAACCTTCGCCGCCGCCGAGTATCAGCACCTTCTTTTTATGCCGCGCCGCCGCCATAGGTACCAGCGCGAGCGACTCGTGGTAGCGGTATTCATCGATGGTCGAAAACTGAATAATGCGATTGATGTACAGCCGCAGGTCGTCGTTATTTTTGGTCAAAACCAATTTTTGATACGGTGTTTGCTCCGAAAAAACCAAGCGCGAAGTGTATAAATCCTGCTCCCATGCCGTCAATAATCTGTCCGCCCCCGCGCCCATGCCGACAAACAGCAGCAGCACCGACAGCGCGGAAATTATCATACTTTTCTTGCGTTTTTCGCCCGCCCTGCCCGTCATAAAATAATAGACGAACAAGCCCAAAGCGACATTGACAAAACCGAAAATTAACGAAGTTTTAAACGTGCCGACAAAGGGCAACAGCAAAAACGGAAACAGCAGCGAGGCTAACAGTGCGCCTACGTAATCCAAACTCAACACGTAAGCCAAGTTCGATTTCAGCGTAAATTGCTCCTTCAGAATACGCACCAATATCGGCACCTCAAAGCCCGTCAGCACCCCGATAACCGCCGTCAGTCCGAGCATGATAAACTGATATTCCGTGCCCGTCACTCGCGTAAAAGTGAAGTACAGCAGCGGCACGGAAACCCCGCCCGTCAGCCCCAGAAGGATTTCGATTTTGACAAAATTTTCCGCCAAATTATCATTGATAAACTGCGAAAGGTAAGAACCCACGCCCATCGCCGCCATATACACTCCGATAACCAAAGAAAACTGCTTGATGCTGTCCCCCATGAAATAGCCCGAGGTGGTACTAATCAGCAACTCATAAACGATGGAACACAGCCCGGCGATAAAGATGGTAAGAAAAAAAACAAGACGTGCGGGACGCGGAGTTTGGGACATGGAAAAGTGTTTGGTAGTTTTATACTCTGCCGCAAAGGTAAAAATCAACGGCAAATAATCTTGATTTCAAGCCGAAATCTCAAATACTTAACTATATTTGTCTCGTTAAAAATTTAACTTATAAAACTCGCTTGTCGAAAAAAGAAGAATAATCTTTTACGCTGCAAAAGTAATCAGTTCAGTAAAAAAGGTATTTTTCGTAATTCGTAATTCGTAATTCGTAATTCG
>JAHDCG010000143.1 GCA_020629965.1 Saprospiraceae bacterium
ACCGTCCACCGTCTATTCCTTATTAGCAAGTTGCCCGCAAGCTGCATCGATGTCCTTTCCGCGACTGCGGCGCACCGTACACATCACACCGTGGCGTATCAAGAATGCCGCAAAATTGTCGATATTTTTCTCCGAAGATTTTTTAAACGGCGCGCCGCCGATGGGATTGTATTCGATGATATTGACCCGGACGGGAAAGCGTTTGCAGAGTTTCAGCAGCTTTTTCGCGTCGTCGATGCCGTCGTTGTAATCCTGAAAAGTGATGTACTCGTAGCTGATGCGATTTTTGGTCTTTTTGTAAAAATATTCCAAAGAGTCCATCAAAATATCGAGACTGTTTTGCTCGTTAATCGGCATGATTTCGTTGCGCTTTGCGTCGTCTGCGGCGTGAAGTGAGAGCGCGAGATTAAAGCGGACTTCGTCGTCGGCGAGTTTGCGAATCATCTTGGCGATGCCCGCCGTGCTGACCGTGATGCGTCGCGGCGACATATTCAGCCCGTCGGGCGAAGAGATGCGGTCGATGCTTTCCATGACATTTTTGTAAGCCAACAGCGGCTCGCCCATACCCATATAAACGATGTTGGTCAGCGGGTAGCCGAAGGTGTCGAGAGCTTGTTGATTGACCATGACGACCTGGTCGAAAATTTCGCCCGCATCCAAATTACGCACGCGCTTCATGCGACCCGTCGCGCAAAATTTGCAGGTCAAACTGCATCCCACCTGACACGACACACAGACCGTAAACCGCTTTTCGCCCGGCACGGGTATCAGCACCGACTCGATGAGGTGCCCGTCGTGCAGCCGAAAGCGGGATTTAATCGTACCGTCCGCACTGCGCTGCACTTTGTCTTCGGTGATGCCGTTGATGACAAATTTTTCTTTAAGCAGTTCCCGCAGTTTTTTGGACAAATTGTGCATCTCGTCAAAAGAGCGCACGCCCTTTTGCCACAGCCACTCGTGGACTTGTTTTGCCCGAAATTTCTTTTCGCCCATCGCTAAAAAAGCCTCCTGCAAAGCCGGCAAATCGAAAGCGCGAATATTTATTTTTACGTCCGTTTTTGTCATGGTGCAAAGATAAGCGAAAGTTTGCGGGCGGTTAAGCGGCGGGGATTGCTTATGTTTTTTTTAGCAAGCAAAAGATTGAGAAAATATGCATGTATTTTAGTTAAATATTTATCCGATTTCAATTTTGTCCGAATTTTATATTACTTTTACAAACAATAACTCAAAAGAGATTTTTTCGAGTTATTCTGTCCTACCGAAAAAGGTTGATATTGGTTTAATTATCCCTCGATTTTTGATAGGACATCGGCTTTAGTTTTCTTCGATATTTTTTATCGAAGTGTTTTATACTTTTCCATAATTAACCAAAACCTTTTACCATGATGTTTAGAATCAAACTTCTATGCTCTTTCTCTCTTTCTCTCTTTCTCTCTTTCTCTCTTTTCCTCTAATCTCTCAAAGTACCGGCATGGGGGAGTTCATGGGTACGAACTTCCTGCGAGACGACCCGGTGCATTGTTTGGATGCGGTCGGATTTGCGCGAGAATATCATACTTGGCGGGTGGTCGAATTGTGTAGTCCGCAAAGTGAAGGCATCAACGGTCTCGACTGTCAGGAAGGCGCAAGAGATTTTGCTACAGGACAAAATAAGTACTATTTTAATCCTTCGAGCGGAAACGCAACGAGCATACCGAGCTTCGATGCTTTTTACGCGCAAGTCGGCGCATCCGGTACGGCTCATTACCCTGCTGCAGAGGGAATTATTTTAGATGTCGGCTATAGTTCCTGTCCAAATCAAGATGACGGTGTGCCGATTTATCCAAAAGATACCGCCGACCCTAATTCACCGGAAAGTTATGCTTGGCACGCGGATTTTTGTACGCAATACGTCAACAAATACGGAAACGGCGGAGGTGTTGCAGCCTTGCCTGAAAACTTAAAAATAGGTGAACCCGGCGCAAATGAACCGGTAGGTTTAGGATTTGTGCAATATTTCGAAAATTACAACGAACACAATAAGTATTGGGAATGCCCGCAAGAATATCCCGGATATCCCGACGGTACTCAGTTTTTGCCGTCAGTTTACGCCGCCATGTCGAGTGCGGATTACGACGGTCATGAGGGTGCGGTTACTGCTTTGAATGCATCGGGTGACTCTTACCCGGTCGGCATCAAAAACAGCGACCCTGATATTCAAATGGTTATGTCAGGTATGACTGACTACAAAGATGCTAACATTGACTACATTTTAGAGGTCAAGAGTTGGTTAGAAGCAAACAGAGGGGATAATAAATTTGTCTTCGATGTAATAAATCTTCATCATTACAGCTTTAGTGAATATCCTATCGGCAGCAGAAGAATACACGGTATCAGTCCGGAAGAAGATAACATGTACGCCGATATGAAACATGCGAGAGAAAGAATACACGCAGAAATCGGTTCTGATAAAGAATTGTGGTTAACGGAATTCGGTTATGACTCTCATCCTTTTTCCGATATTTCTGCTTTACCGGACCTTACGGTAGAGTTAGACGGTACTCCGGTGGCATTACGGGATGCAAGTTCTACTATAACTTTTACTGTCAACGGCATACAATATACGGACAATATTTTGACTTTTAAAAAATGGTGGGGAGCCGACGGCGCCGGTACGACGGGAGAACGTCAACTTATTCACGATATAGTCAATGAAACTCAAGCCGATTGGGTGGCGCGCGGATATTTGATTGCGGCGGCGGCAGGTTGGGACAAAGCGTTTCAATTTTTCTTAAGCGACCGCGCTGCGGATTTCGGACCTTACCCTGGAGACAGTAACCTCGACCCCGGCTGTTATCGTTTTGAATATTCGGGACTGACCCTCGACGACTTACAGGCAAATGCCAAAAAGACATCGTATTTTTATACGCGTACTCTTAATCAAAGACTTGCCAATCACGAGGTAGATTATAATACTGCTGCCGAAGGGATTGAAATTCAAAACCCTGCTACCGGATTGTATGAACCGTATTTATTTACGAACTTCGAGGATGCGGTTAACGGTACAAGTTGTGAAACGGGGCAAGTTGCTTTGTTAAACTTTGATAATAAATTCTCACCGAATAATGACACGGAGGATATAATGGTAGTATGGAGTCCGACAAATTGTCGCGTAGAGGATTTTCCGGTAAAAATCAAAGTGCCCGTATAAAGCTTAAGCTATATCGAGTTATTGCCAAATCACCCGACGGGAGGAAATTTGCAAATAGCTGAAGACTGCGACGGAGACCCCGATAATAATTCTGTTACCATAGAAATTTGGGTTAATGAAACCCCGAAACTTATCTTCAAAAACAACCTCCCTTTTGTCAGCGATTGTGTAGCTCCGGAATCGGAAATGATTGAAACGAATTGTAATTCGATAGCGATGCAAATTAATTCTTCCGGTCAGGAATTTTCGGAATATGCTGTTTTTTACGCTGAAAGTACCATGGAAGGCTGCCAACCTTTAGACAGCGATAACTTCGTGTACCAAAGTGTAGATTACACGGAAGATATTCAATATATTACCGTTAACGGTTTAACACCTAATACGCAGTGTGATATTTGGATAGTAGGAATTGAAGAAAACGGTGTTCCTAACTTTCCGAATTGCAACTGTACGCAAGAATCGACAGATGCAGCGGATGAAACATACAGCGGTTGCGGTCTGCCTGTTGCCGCAGTAGTCACTGATGATATAACGCTCACCTATGCCGTAGATGCAGAAGGAAATTATCATACTTACGAAAACGGTGATTTTGCTACGATTACAGAATTACCTAATCCGCTTTTTCCGGCTGCTCTGTTCGATATAGCAGATAATCCCACAGACCAATTCGGGTGTGATAATTCGAGCGTCGGCGAAATATATAACGGAGGTGTTTTTTCGTATTTTACTCCGCCCGGTGCTCAATACGGAGTTATTCAACCCGCTTATATAGACTTACAAGATTGTTTTCAAATCAATCAAATCGACCTGTTCGACGGTAACGGCAGCGATGAGTTTCAAATCCATTATACGACAGACGAAATAATCAGCGGAGACTCCGAGTGGATACCCCTATTCGACCCGCATTATGTAACGGAAACCTTCGATATGTGGGTGTATCTACAGACAGAAGTAACAACTTCTGCACGCTATTTACGTGTATGGCCGCAGTCGGGGTCTTTTGCTCAAGGCGGTAGTCCTACGGAGCCTGAAGTAGGCGAAATGCGCATCTGCGGCGTACTCGATGCCGGCTTTACCACTGAAATCGAATGCCTTACCGTAGATTTTATTCCGGACTACGGTTGCGGTATTGCGGCAGCGGAGTGGATTATCGAAGGAGTCGTTTACAACACGGCACAGCCCGAGCATACCTTTACTGCACCCGGCACCTATAATGTCACTCATATTCTGACGCACGACTACGGCGACGGCGTGACCGAGGATTACAGCATTACTCAACCCGTTACCGTGACTGCGGGCGGAGAAGGAGGTTTGGCGGAGTTCAGCTACACCACAGACTGCCTGACGACCTCTTTTGCAGCCGACCCCGACCCCGCCGACGCGGTACACCTGTGGTTTATCGACGGAGTGCAACAGAGCGAAACCTCGTCTGTCTTTACTATCGAGTTTCCGGCGGTAGGCAGCTATACGATAGAGCACGGTCTTGTTACCGCTTGTGAAGTATTTACGGCGGTGTCTGAAACAGTTACTATTACCGCGACCGAGCCGAGTCCGACCTTCACTTATACCGAAAACTGTACGGACGGAACGGTGACATTCTCCTCCCCGATTACCGACCCCGACTTTACGCACCTGTGGGATTTCGGAAACGGACAAACCGCCGAGAATACACTCGCCGAACCGACGGTAAATTACGACAGCGCAGGCCCGTGGACGGTTATGCATACCGTCAGCGGCTGTACGGATGAGGTAACGGAAAGTTTGGTGATTACTTTGGATGATTGTTTTAACCCCTTCGTGGGTTGTTGCCCTTCGGGTTCGATAGCTATCAACGGCGATATGACACTAACGCAGGCAATAGCCGCCGGTCTTATTCCGACCTCCGGCTCACAGAGTTTGTACATAGACGGAACCTTTACAATCGACCAAAATTACAACTTCGGTAATGTCAGTGAAGTTTGCTTGGGTTCGGGAGCCGCAATAGTTGTCAGCGATGCCGTTTTTATGTCAGCAAACGGTGTTGATTTTCATGGTTGCGATGAAATGTGGCAAGGAGTCTTTCTTAACGACGACAGTAATATTAATTTGTTAGGTTGTACTATTGAAGATGCCGGTGCGGCAATTAACATTACGACTAACAACAGCGTAGCTTTGCGAAACAATACATTTCGTAAAAATCTCATAGGAATATTACAACCCGAAGGTCAGGGAGCATTCAGTTTAATGGGTTTCGACAATAACGATTTTAATTGTACGAATACCAACCTTTTACCGCCTTATCCCGGACAACCCGGAGAAATAGGTACTGTTTCTTATGCAGGTATGGTTATCGAAAGTTCTCAACCGAGCATACACAGTTGGCCTTTGACGGCAAATAATTATATGTCCGATATGGCAAACGGTATAATAATTCGCCACTCATCGACGACTGCAACTTACGGAATTACTTACGAGAACATCTACTCCGTGCCGGATTACGAAATCAGCGGAAACGGAATAGCGAATTTCGGACAAAACAGTCTGCTGATTCAAAGAGGCAATCTCGACACCTCACCTTCTTTCATAAACTGTGAAACTGCAATTCACGGCAAAGAAAGTATGTTGTGGATTAGATACAACACAATGCTAAACGTCGGCACGGGCATCTTAGGAGAAGGCGGTGCTAACCTCGCAGTTACAATTTTTGACAACGACATTGAAACTACCGGGAAAGGAATTGAACTTAACCAATTCGACCAAGCAGTTCACATCAGTATTTACGAAAACGACATCGATTTAATCGGTTACACCTCTGCTCCGGTGGGTATCGATATTTGCGAAATGGGTTTAGGACAAAACAACAGTACCATCCACAACAATACCATAAACGTAAATACTCAATTTGCTAAAGGCATCAGTATAATGGGTGCGGTCGGTCACAACATTTACGATAACTTGGTCAATATCGGCAGTAATAATTTCAATACAGGAATTTCCTTAGACGGCGGAAGCAAAAACAGATTCAGCTGTAACGAAGTGAACGGAGCGCAAACCTCTTATCAGACCGGTTTCTCCGTTTTGCACTCCGACCATAACATTTTTGTAGATAATACTTTTAACCAATCACAGGTCGGTATGCGCTTTAGCGGTGCTTGTAATCAAACCATGCTGCAGTCCTCGACCTTTAACAGCAATGCCACGGGGCTGCAAATGACGGCCTCTGCCATGTTCGGCAGTATGAGTACCGGGGAAGAAAACGCACAGGTTCACCACGCCAACCGGTGGATTGGTGAATTTTCTAACGTCGGTGCGGAGCACCAAACGACAAACTCTTTATTGATTGATTTTTCTAAGTTCATTGTGCATCAACCGGAAAGTACCGATGCGGTACAATACCCTTATCACCCTCAAAACAATAATGGTGCGGGTGCTGATAATTGGTTTCAACAATTACCCGGCTCACCTCTACCGCAGGGATTGTGTTTGCCCGGCTTTACTAATGACAACGATATAACCGATTTAGATAAGTTCATTGCTAAAGACAGCGCTTTGGTCGATGTCTTTTTCCGATTGAGATATTAAAGACGGCGCAAAAAGAATTGTACCGCCGCCTGTCGGACGACCCTTCTTTGATAAACGGCGACCCGGACGTACAAAGTTTTTACAACGAAAAGTTCGGTGAGAGCTTAGGCAAATTGGTGGAAGTGGATAAAAGCAGTAAATATCTGCACGAAATCGACCCGAGTATCAAAGGTCAAATAGAGTCTTTGAAGAATCTAACGGAAGGCTACCGCATTCAGTTGACCGCCCTGAACGAAGGTCTTTCCGACAATCCGACGGACAGCGAGTGGGCGGATTTGAAACAAGCACAGAAACTGCTTTACAATCAAATCGAAGTTGCCGAAAATCAGTTGAACGCGCTCTACGCAACGGTACGCAGCGGAAAAGAAATCGAAGCTGACAACATCAAAGGGGTAAACGAGGGAATATATACAAACGTCGAATACGAACTGAATGATAAAACCGTCAACAAAATATACCTGAGTACGGTAGCGCGCGGAAATTTTGTTTTTACGGCTACCCAAGCAAGTCAACTGTGGCTGATAGCGACGCAGTGTCCTTTGTCGGGCGGTAAATCGGTTTTCAAAACACGCGGTCTTTACCGCTTGATTGACAGAAATGCCGACTTCGGTAATGATTTCGATATTTGTAATGCCAACGGCATACTGTTAAATCAGACAAACGGCAACGAGAACACGGAAGCAAAACCGGAAAACGCATTAGAAGATTTATCTTCTTCACAGGCTGTCAATACACAAACGAACGACAACATACTGCGCGTTAATCCTAACCCGGCGCAAGATGAATTGAAAATAACTTGGACATCTTTAGCAGGTATAGGCGAATTAGCGATTTATAATTCGTTAGGTACGGTTGTTTTACAAAAAACAGTCGATAATAACTTTACTGTCGATATATCTAATCTTCCCGTCGGTATTTATTGGATAACCGTTCAAAACGGAACAGGCAACTATGCTACGGAAAAAGTATTGATTACACGATAATTTTAACTCTTAATTACGGGAGTCGCTCACGCAGCGGCTCTCGTTTTATATTTTATTATGAAGTTTTTGTTAAGTTTTATACTGGTTGTTCCTTGCATTTTAATCGCACAAAATGATAATTTAAAACACGACTACATATGGTTAACAGGGTATTCAAGTAATTCAGACCAGTTAGAATTTGGAGGAACTGTAATTGATTTTAATGTAGATACAGTTGAAACATACTACGAATTTAGACAACAAAATTTTGATGTTGTCAATACCACACTTTGTAACGGTGAGGGAGAATTGATATTTAGTACCGATAATCTGTCTGTATTTAATGCGCTAAATGAGGTTATGGAAAACGGACACAATCTTAATCCTGACCCTACTATTCAAGACAGAACGGGTCAAGCAGTTTTAGCTTTACCCTCTCCTGCTAATGACAGCACTTATTTTTTGTTACACAATGAAGTTAAATTTGTTCCCGAATTATACTACGGAGCGCCTGTTATCAATCTCAAATTATATAAAACCGTTATAGATTTAAAATATGATAGTAATCCATCTGTAACCAATTTGGGAAAGGTCATTGATAAAAATGTTCCTATAATTCAAGACACTTTAGTTTATGGTAGGTTAACGGCTACCCGACATGCCAACGGACGCGATTGGTGGATAATTCAGCAACAATACGGAACAAATAAATTTTACAGATTTTTGCTTGATAACACGGGTTTGATAGAAAAAGAAGCGATGTATGTCGGGGCAGACCAACTTTATAATACAAGCGGAGTAGGTCAAGCAGTATTTTCTCCCGACGGCTCGAAGTATATTTTAGTAAATTCATGGGACACTCAATTTCCCGCACACGTAGATTTTTTCGATTTTGACCGATGCACGGGAAATCTATACAATTTTGAAAGACTTACTTTGAGTGATAATACTGAACGCCCGAGAGGTATCGCAATTTCGCCTAATTCACGCTTTTGTTATCTATCTACTAACGATAAACTATACCAAATCGACTTAAATTTAAACGATATACAACTAAGTTTAATACAAAGCCATCCTGATACTGTTACAAGTCCGTTCTATCTACAATTAGCACCAAATGGAAAAATATATATGTCAGGTTCCGGCTCTGCTACATATATGCATGTTGTAAATAATCCTGATTTACAAGGTATAGATTGTAATCCGGAGTATAAAGGGCTTTTACTACCTACTTATAATTATCGCACCATACCCAATCACCCTAACTACCGTCTCGGTCGCCTCGTCGGAAGTCCTTGTGATACGATTTACGCCGATACCACTTCAACTATAAGCATGACAGAAGAAAGTCCGATTCTTAAGGTATTTCCTAATCCCGCAAGCAACGAAATAACCGTAAATATTTCCTCTGATTTTGCAATAAATAAAATCACAATCGCAAACACACTCGGTGTAAAGGTTACGGAGGTCGAAAACCAAAAAACAATCGACATATCGCACCTTCCCGTCGGTATTTATTGGATAACCGTTCAAAACGGGACGGGTAGCCATGCTACGGAAAAAGTATTGATTGCACGATAAGTCGACGAATCAATACCTTGCAAACACAAAAGACTGTTTTTTGTCGATGTAAAAAACGCCGGTATCCCCTCCCCCGGATTCTCTTTTCCCAAAAATTCGCTTACCTTTAGGATTATTTTAAAGATAAAATCACAGGAGATTTAAACCATTCGTCAGAACACACCCAAATTTTCACAAAAAAATCTTCCGATGAATCCGAGTTTGCAAGACAAAATTTTTGCCGCCGTCAGTCAGTATTACGGCAAAAAATCCGAGGTTATTCGAGCGATTTCCGAGCTGTTAGGCGTCGGAAAAGATGCCGTTTATCGCAGAATGCGCGGCGAGTCCGTGATGACGCCGGCAGAAATCGACCTCATTGCGGTGAAGTATAAACTGTCCGTCGATTCTTTGTTGTACGACAAATCCGACACCGTTTTTTGGAGTTTTAATACCTTCACAAAGAAGGTAACAAATTTCAAAGAATACCTCGAAGGGGTCAGGTACAGCATCGACGCGGCGCACGCTATGCCCGGCACCGAGTTGTTTTATGCGAGCATGGAAATTCCGGTTTTTCATTATTTTTACAGTCAACAACTGACGGCTTTTAAGCTCTACGTTTGGGGTTTGACTTCACTTGGTTTTGATTTTTTGGAAGGCAGAAAATTCAGTTTCAACCTCATTTCTCCCGACAATTTTAAAGTCACCGACCACATCGTAAAATTGTACAACCAACTGCCCACCACCGAACTGTACAGCCTCAACATCACCGACCACACCCTCAATCATATCGAGTACATCGCCACCATCGACGGCTTTGAAAATCCGGATGACGCCCTCGTCCTCTGCGATGCCGTCAGCGAAATCATGCGCCACACCTGCGACATGGCGGCAAAGGGTATGAAGTTTTCGCCCGGCACCGAACCGACGGAGGGCATCAACGCGCCCTTTCGCCTTTACCACAACGAATTGGTGAGTACCAACAACACTTTTCTGCTGAAAACGGCGGTCAACAAAATGCTCTACACCACCTTCGGCAACCCGAATTTCCTCTCGACCACCGACAAAAAAATGTGCGATTACGCCGACAAGTGGCTGACCTCGACGCTACAAAAATCTACACCTATCAGTAATCAATCGGAAAAAAATCGGGCTTGGTTTTTTAATCGTTTGGAGAAGCGAATTAAGCGGACGCGGACGCGGATTGAGATGTTGCGGGAGGAGTGAAAATTTTGGTTTGAGTAATTTGACATTGTTTGTGAACGGTTTGAGTCGTCTTTGGCAATGAAATAGCGGCATTTTAATTTATAATCCCCTTTCCCCGTTGTAAATAAAAATTTACAACTCTCTGATTTTCAATTATTTACATTTTTTAAGGCATCATTTCACGGCGTAATAATGCCCCGTTTTCGATTCTCTTACCTGTCTTTTGCCGCCTACCTTTGATTAGATTTCCGATGAAATGCTCTTCGCAAAATAAAAGCGAAAATATTTGCTTCAAGCCAAATTTTAATCGGCAGTCATTGTTAAAGAAGATTTTCCTTACTGCAACACAATCAATGATATGAGTAATCAAGTCCAAATTTTCGATACCACCCTGCGCGACGGCGAACAAGTGCCCGGCTGCAAATTAAATACCCGTCAAAAACTCGAAATCGCCGCCGAACTCGAACGCATGGGCGTCGATGTCATCGAAGCGGGTTTTCCTGTCTCTTCGCCCGGCGATTTTGAAGCGGTCAACAAAATCGCGCGTTTGATTAAAGACTCGACGGTGTGCGCCCTTTCGCGTGCCGTGCAGGCTGACATCGACAGTGCCGCCGCCGCTCTCAAAGGTGCCGCGCGTCCGCGTATCCACACGGGTATCGGAACTTCGGACAGTCACATTCAACATAAATTGCGCTCCACGCCCGAAAAAATTCTCGAAAAGGCGATTTGGTGTACTAAATACGCCAAGCGTTTTGTGGAAGACGTAGAATTTTACGCCGAAGATGCCGGACGCACCGATAATGAATACCTCGCCCGCGTCATCGAAGCGGTCATTGCCGCCGGCGCAACGGTCGTCAATATTCCCGACACTACGGGCTATTGTCTGCCCGATGAATACGGCAGAAAAATTGCCTACCTCATAGAAAATGTGAAGAACATTCACAAGGCGACCATCAGTACGCACTGCCACAACGACCTCGGCTTAGCCACAGCCAACAGTATCGCCGGCGTACAAAACGGTGCCCGCCAAATCGAATGCACCATCAACGGCATTGGTGAGCGCGCGGGCAATACTTCGCTCGAAGAGGTCGTGATGATTATGCGTCAGCATCCGTACCTCAATCTGACCAATCGCATCAATACCAAAATGCTGAACCCGATGAGTCGTCTTGTCAGCGAAAAAATGGGTGTGCCCGTGCAGCCGAACAAAGCCATCGTCGGCGCAAATGCTTTTGCCCACAGCAGCGGCATTCATCAGGACGGCGTGATTAAACGCCGCGATACCTACGAAATTATCGACCCATTGGAAGTCGGTGTCGATAAATCGAGCATCATTTTGACGGCACGCAGCGGTCGCGCGGCATTGGCGTATCGTGCGAAAGAAATCGGGTTTAACATCACCAAGGATGAGTTGGACGTGATTTACAAGGAATTTTTACGGGTGGCGGATAGTAAGAAGGAGGTGGAGGACGCGGATTTGCGGGTGCTGTGTGAGAAGTATGTGGTGGTGGCGGCGTGAATAAGTTCGTCATTCTAGAACTAAAAGTAAACTCACAGGTTGATTTTATGAAAATTGTCGATATATTTGTGGTCACGGAAGAATGCCTGTACAGCTTTCTGTTTGAGAATGAAACCTTGCATGAGTTTAGAAGAATATTTGAAAATTGGAGTGATGCCGCTTACTTGGAAGAATTTTTCACAAAGCATGAGGAAGATTTGCGCAGCGGATTTTGGGAAAGAATGAGCATAGAAAATGCGGTGCTGAAAACAAAGCGAGAAGCGGAACTGCTTGAAGAAAAACTCATTGAAGTTGCAGAGTCGGGGCGGCAAGACAGGTACGCAACTTTATCTTCCCTCTTCAAACCTTTGCATGACAAAACAACGAAAATAGAAGAGTTTGAATTTAACAAAGTAAAGGGTGACAGCCGCAAAAGTTGGTTGAGAATTTATGCCGTGCGCATTGACAGTAATTTATTCGTCATCACGGGCGGTGGCATTAAATTAACGGCGACGATGAATGAAAAAGAACATTTGCTGCAAGAATTGGAAAAGTTAGAAGTTGCACGCAAATATTTGCTCAACGAAGAAAATTACGACAGCCACGAAATTTTTGAATTGTTTTTGTAAAAGATGAAGCATGAAAATATCAGAAAAAATAAGAGCGAATGCTCGCAAAGACGATACTTGGTTACAAGAGGCTTTGGACAAACGAGAGAATAAAGAATGGTTAGACATATCCTTCAAAATCGCGCTGAAGATTTTGCGTTTTCTGCGAAAAGAAGGCATGACTCAAAAGGAATTGGCGGGACAACTCGGTTTTTCTCCGCAGTACATGAGTAAGGTTTTGAAGGGCAAAGAAAATTTGACTTTGGAAACAATTGTTAAAATTCAAAATGTCATTCGGGTTGAGTTGATACATGTGCCGGATTCTCTTGTTCAATCAAAATGTGAAGAGAAAGGAAAACAGAAAAGCGAACTCCTTCTTCCCAAATAAAATTATGTAAAATTTATTTTCTTCACAGTTGCGCTCATATTCTGTTCCCGCGCCGGCGATAGCTAAAACACCTGCCCCCTCGTAAATCGTAAATCGTACATCGTAAATCGTACATCAAAATGACACTCTTCGACAAAATATGGAACGCCCATGTCGTCAAACAAATTGACGGCGGCACCGACGTTCTTTACATAGACCGCCACTTTATTCACGAAGTGACGAGTCCGCAGGCCTTTAACGGACTGACTAAGCGCGGTATTTCCGTCTTTCGTAAAAACAAAACCGTCGCTACCGCCGATCATAACGTGCCGACCGAAAATCAGCACCTGCCGATTGCCGACCCGCTCGGGCGCATTCAGGTCGATACGCTGACGCAAAACTGCGCAGATTTCGATTTGGATTTGTACGGTCTCGGTCACAAATATCAGGGTATCGTCCACGTTATCGGGCCGGAGTTGGGCATCACGCAGCCGGGGCGCACCTTCGTCTGCGGCGACAGCCACACCTCTACGCACGGGGCATTCGGGGCGATTGCCTTCGGTATCGGCACCTCGCAAGTCGAGCAGGTTTTGGCGACGCAATGTGTGTTGCAGCGCCGCCCCAAAACCATGCGCATTACCGTGGACGGAGAACTCGGCAAAGGCGTCGGCGCGAAAGATATTATCCTTTACATCATCGCCAAACTGACGGCGGCGGGCGGTACCGGTTATTTCGTGGAGTACGCCGGTTCCGCCATTCGCGGGTTGAGTATGGAGGGACGCATGACCGTTTGCAATATGAGCATCGAAATGGGTGCGCGCGGCGGTCTCATCGCTCCCGACCAAACGACTTTTGACTACATCAAAGGCAGAAAATTTGCGCCGCAGGGTGCCGATTTTGATAAAGCTGTGGAATATTGGAAAACGCTGCCGACCGATGCGGATGCGACTTTCGACAAAGAATATACTTTCGACGCGGCCGACATCGAACCGATGTTGACCTACGGCACTAACCCCGGTATGGGTATCAAAATTTCCGAAAAAGTACCACTCCCCTCCGATTTAAATAACGCTGCTTCCTTCGATAAATCGTTGGCCTACATGGGTTTTGAAAAGGGCGAAAGTTTGTTGGGAAAGAAAGTAAATTACGTTTTCATCGGCAGTTGTACCAATTCGCGTATCGAAGATTTGCGGGCGGTCGCGGAGTTTGTCAAAGGAAAAAAGAAAGCCGAAAATGTCAATGTCATGGTCGTCCCCGGTTCGCAGCAGGTGCGCTTGCAGGCGCAGGAAGAGGGTTTGGATAAGATTTTTACGGCGGCGGGTTTTGATTTTCGGGAGCCGGGCTGCTCCGCCTGTCTCGGTATGAATGCGGACAAAGTGCCGAAAGGTGAATACTGCGTTTCGACCTCCAACCGCAATTTTGAAGGCAGACAAGGCCCCGGCGCACGTACCATTTTAGCCGGCCCGCTCATGGCAGCCGCGACCGCCTTGACCGGCGAAATTACCGATGTCAGAACGCTCCTCTCCTAACCTTTACAACCCTCTCAACCTTACAACCTTTTTCAATGCAAGCATTCAAAAAACTCACTTCAACCGCCGTCCCTTTGCCGATTGAAGACGTAGATACCGACCAAATCATCCCTGCTCGTTTCCTCAAAGCGACGACGCGTGAGGGTTTCGGCGATAATCTGTTCCGCGATTGGCGGTACAATGCCGACGGCACGCCGAAAGCTGATTTTGTCTTAAACAATCCCGTTTATCAAGGCGATATTTTGGTAGCGGGCAGAAATTTCGGTTGCGGCAGCAGTCGGGAGCACGCCGCTTGGGCTTTGACCGATTACGGATTTCGTGTCGTTGTCAGTAGTTTTTTTGCGGATATTTTTCGCGGAAATTCTTTGAACAACGGTCTGCTGCCCGTGCAAGTCAGCGAGGATTTCCTGCACCAAATCTTTACGGCGGCGGAAAAAAATCCGAATGCGAAATTTACCGTAGATTTGGCGGCGCAAACTTTTACCATTGAAGACACGGATGCCGTTTTTGAATTTGAAATCGACTCGTACAAAAAGATGTGCATGATGAACGGCTACGACGACATTGACTATTTGCTAAGTGTAAAGGATGAAATCGAGGCGTTTGAACAGCGGCAGGTCGGGGTGTTTTAGAGGTTTGCGGAGATTAGAGGG
>JAHDCG010000144.1 GCA_020629965.1 Saprospiraceae bacterium
TCAAAAACTCAAAAACCGCTCTCCTTTCTCCGCATCGCCCTCGATTTTCACGCGCCCCTGCACCATTGCCGTTTCCCAATCCAACTCCCCCGCATCGATGCGCTGAATATGTGCGTCGGCAATCCGAATCACCGCATCCGGTTTTGCCGCGTGACCGCGTCTGATGACGGCTTTTGCTTTGGTCGTGTCAATTTTCCATTGTGCCGCCGCATCGCCCGAAATGTCGAAATTTAAAACGCCTTTTTCGGTGAATAATTTCGGATTTTTCTTTAATGCCTTTTTCAAATTTTCAAAATAAGCGTCCGTTTTTTTGCTGTCGGTTGCTTTGGCGACCTTGCGTTTGCGTTTCTTACCGAGTTTCAAAACGTGTGCTTCCAACTCATTCGCCGACTCGCGGATGTAAACGGAAAATTCGCGGATGTCGGGCATCGTCTTGGCGTCGGAAGTCGAGGTAATCGTCACCAACCCGTTGTAGCTGAATATCGTAATTATCAAACCCATCCCGTCGATAATCGGAGCTAATCCCATGATAGACAGTAACTTGTGACCGCTCAAATACAAAGGAAACTGCGGACCGGGTACATTCGTTATCGTGCAGTTGGCAATCGGAGCGTGCATTTCCGCCAACTGAAAACGGGAGTACAGTCGCGCCGCCTGATTCGCTACGCCGAAGGGAACGATTTCCGCCATTTTCGCCAAAGTCTTCGCGCCCATCGCACTTTGGTAAATTTTGCCGCGCACCGTGTTTTCGTGGATGACTTCGAGGCGTTCAATCGGGTCATCCACGTTGGTGGCGATTTGCACGAGCATAGACGAAATTTGGTTATTCATATCGTCGCCGTCGCTGTCGCGCACCGAAATCGGCACCATCGCCACCAGCGGTTTTATCGGCAGTTGTCCCTTCTCATCCAGCCACCGTCGCAGTGCGCCCGCGCAGACCGCGAGCATCACATCGTTGAGGGTCGTCCCCATGGTTTTGCGGATGGTTTTAAGGCGGTCTAAAGACAAAATCGCAGAGTTCCACACACGGCGCGCCGAGCGCAAACCGTTGAGCGGGGTGTGCGGCGCGGAAAAAGAAGAGGTCGGTAAATCGGCGTGCTGCACCCGCGTGACCATACCGGCCTTGAAGGAAGCAGAGAGGGTTTCCGTCAGCAGTTTAGGAAATTTCAGCGGATTTTCGGCGAAGCTCAAGGTGCTTTTGACAATCATCGACACCTCATTGGGCAGCGGTTTGGGGTTCCACGGTTCGGGCGTCGGTTCTTCGGGTATTTCGGGCGAAAAATCGAACAGCAAACCCAAAATTCCCGCCCCCGCCATGCCGTCGATGGCAACGTGGTGAATCTTGGAAACCAAAGCCACCGAACCTTTCGGCACCTGCGGAATATTATCCAAACCTTCCACAAAAGTCATCGACCACAGCGGGCGCGTTTGGTCTAAAGGCTCGCTGAATATCTGTGAAGTCACGCGGCGGAGTTCCTTCCAATTACCCGGTTTCGGCAGCGCGATGCGGTGCATGTGCAGGTCTAAATCGAAGTTCGGGTCATCCGCCCAGTACGGATAGTCGATGCTCATCGGCACATAGACCAAACGCTTGCGCAGCTTGGGTATCAGGTGAATGCGCGCGGCAATGCGGCGGCGAAAGGTCTCGTATTCCAAGCCGCCTTCGATGATCAAAACGCTGCCGATGTGCATGGGCGAGGTCGGCGACTCGGCGTACAAAAAGGCGGCATCGAGACCGGAAACGGCGTTGAGGTCGGGTTGGGTGAAGGACTTGAGGATGTTGGTGAGCATGTTTTGTTGTTTAGAGGTTGGGGGGTTATGAGGTTGGGAATTATTCTTCTTCGCCTAAAATCGACTTGACAAATTCATTGGTGGCTAAGGCATTATCTTCGATTTTACGCAAAAAGAACTCGTGGGTTTTCAGCCACCGTTCGGCTTCGTTTTGTTTCATGGCGGTGTATTCTTTGAAGACTTTGTAGCGAAATTCGGCATCCATCGCGGAGCAAAATTCTAAGGCGATTAAATGATGGGCGTAGGTGCCGCCGTAGCGACCGGATTTGGTGGTGATGCCGACGGCGTTGACGGTTTTTATCCATTTTCCGACGCTGAGGTAGAAATTCGGAACGCCCGCTTTTATGCGAACGGATTTGTACCCGGACTCATTATAATCGGGATTATTGTCCTTTTCCCAAGTGTGCAAAAAATCGAGCGTACTCAACAATTCAATCCACTTGCTGAGGACGCGGGAGGTGTCTTCATTCACCAATTTTGCCAAATCGGTCAGGCTCAAAAAATCACCGTTCGGCGTTTCTTTGATAGCGATTTTATGTGCTCCGATGGTAATTTCTTTGCTCATTTTAAGCAGTTTTTTAATCCCCCCTAATTCGGGGGGTTTGACTTGTGTAGTTTTTAAAGACCCCTAATTCGGGGGGATTGGATTGCCGTGCGTCTTCAGCCCCTAACCTCCACGACTGAAATCGGGACAGGCCGGAGCGGAGAACTTTCTTCGCGCCCGAGTTTACGGTTTAATCTTTAATTGTTTGGTTTTTTCATTTTGCTAAAAACGAGACCTTATTGCAACGGTTTATTAAATTTTGATAGTTTTCTTTTTGAACCTGATTATTATGACTCTTATGATTGGTTATGATTTGGATTTTACTTCGTAAAATCTTCCCAATTCTTAATCAATATAACTGTCGGAAACTAACAAATCATTGCACTATGATTTATCCGTTTTTGAAAGCGAATTTTAATCCAAATCGAATTTAAGTTTCAAGGATAGACTATCCCCGCTCCGGGGTCGGGGGTCTTCAGTACTACTTTAATCTACTCGGATGTGAGTACATTAAAACTCAAAATCATAGGTTTTGCAGCACAAAATTTTCAACTATTCAGCTTTCGTAAAAGGGGTGTAATTACACCCCTTTTACAAAAGCAGCACTTCCCAACCTCAAAATCTCCCCGCATTCCCCCAATTCGTCCCCTCCGTCTCCGCGACCTTCAACTCCTCCCGACTCTCCAAATACAAACGCAAAGCCACCGCCGCCGCGATTTTCTTTTCGACCTCCTGTTCGGCTTTCAGTTCTTCGGGCGAGTAATAATTTTTAACAAAATGCGTGTCGAAGTCGCCCGAAATAAAGGCTTCGTGGTTGAAAACGAACTTGCCGAAGGGGATGGTTGTCGCAATGCCTTCCACCTTATATTGTTTCAGCGCATCGCGCATGGCTTGCAGGGCGGCGTTGCGGTCTTTGCCGTAGGTGATGAGCTTGGCGAGCATCGGGTCGTAGAAAATCGGAATTTCCATGCCCTCTTCGTAGCCGTCGTCGAGGCGGATATTTTTGCCGGTCGGCGTTTCGTAAGTCGTGAGCGTGCCGACGCTGGGCAGGAAATTATCGAGCGGGTCTTCGGCGTAGATGCGCAGTTCGAGCGCGTGACCGGTGATGTGCAGGTCGTCTTGCGTGAAGGCTAATTTTTCGCCGCGTGCGACTTTGATTTGCTGCTCGACTAAATCAACGCCGGAAATTAACTCGGTGACCGGATGTTCGACCTGCAACCGGGTATTCATTTCCAAAAAGTAAAAATTCTTGTCGCCGTCCAACAAAAACTCGACCGTGCCCGCGCCGATGTAGTCACAGGCTTCGGCGCATTTGACGGCGGCTTCGCCCATTTCTTTACGCAGTTTTTCGGTCAATACGACGCTCGGCGCTTCTTCGACTACCTTTTGGTGGCGACGCTGTACGCTGCATTCGCGCTCGAAAAGGTGCACACAATTGCCGTGCGTATCCGCCAACACCTGCACCTCGATGTGACGCGGCGAGGTAACGTATTTTTCGATAAAAACCGAGCCGTCGCCGAAAGCAGAAACCGCCTCACTGATGGCGCGTTCCATTTGCTCGGGCAGTTCTTTTGAATTTTGCACGACGCGCATCCCTTTGCCGCCGCCGCCCGCCGAGGCTTTGATGAGAATGGGGTAACCGATTCTGTCGGCAATTTCACGCGCCAATTCGACATCGGTAATCGCTTCTTCGATGCCCGGCACCATCGGAATATCGTAATCTTTTACGGCTTCTTTGGCTGCCAATTTTGAACCCATAATGCGAATAGCGTGCGGGCGCGGACCGATAAAGGTAAGACCGGCGTCGGTGACTTTTTGGGAGAAATCCGCATTTTCGCTCAAAAATCCGTAGCCCGGGTGTATGCCGTCCGCGCCGGTGTCTTTGGCGGCTTGCAGGATTTTGTCCATGTCCAAATAGGACTTGGCGGAGGGCGAAGCACCGATGTGTACGGCTTCATCGGCAAAGCGAACGTGCGGGGCGTTGCGGTCGGCGTCGCTGTACACGGCGACGGTTTTAATGCCCATGTCGCGGGCGGTGCGCATGACGCGGAGGGCTATTTCGCCGCGATTGGCTATGAGTATTTTTTTCATGATTTTTATTTGGACTTTAAGAGACTGACCTTGACAGACAAGCAGGATTAAAGGTTTTTTTTCGCTGATTGCATTTTCGGAAGCACAAATCAAGCAATAACTTTCTTCTTCAAATTACCCGATACGAGAATAATTACCAAAAGAAAAGCAAAAGTAGGGAAAGTACCTATCATTTTACGAGTAAGTCTTTTCGTTTCAACAGGTAAAACGGCACTGTCAATCCGCCCGTCAAGACAAGAGCCGACAGCCAAAACATTTTCTGTTTGCTGTCTTTAAATTCGCGCAATAAGACGTCAACAAGAGCAATCAACAGTCCAAAAGCAACGAGGGTACCGATGATTAATTTGAAATCGGGTTGCTGAACCGTAAACTCGGAGGCAGTTTCCATAATTTTTGACTTGTATTTGAATACTGAAAATTACAAAGCAAAAGTAGAGAAAGCATTCGTTATTCGGTCGGCAAAACCTTTCTTTTTGACAATAAACGGGTGTGACCAATCCGTCGGTCAAAATGAACACTGAAATTCCGAAAAACTTCCGTCGATTTATCGAAAAACAGCGCAGTAAACGGGCATTGACTGCACGCCGGGACAAATTACGGAAAGAAACACGAAAAGATTATTTTCTCTCCCCTCTCCCCTCTCTCCTAAATAAACCTTATCATTTCATTCACAATAAATATCCCCGTTTCCCCTTATCTTTGCGGCACATTTCAAACAAAAAATTCAAATCAAATTATGAAAAATATCCTTGTTTTATTGGCTTTCTTTTGCGCCGGCATCACTTGCGCAAGCGCACAAACGACCGTCGCTGCCGAAGAAACCGCGCAGCAGACCGAACTGACTAAAACCGTGCTGAAAGTAAAAGGCGCGACCTGTAAAAACGACCTCGGCATGATTGTCGCAAATGTACAAAAGACCGAAGGCGTACAGACTTGCGAAGTGCTGAAACACGGCGCGGTGACGACCCTCGAAGTGGCTTACGACGCAAAGGCAACCGACGCAGAAAAAATTATGAGTGCGGTGCAAAATACGGGTACTTGTGAAGACCCGAACGAACGTCGGTACTCGGTGAAGTTGTAGGATTATCGAAGCAGGTGTCTGACGCTGATCTTGAAAAAAGTCGGTAAATACAAGTTTTACCAAACACTCAAGCAAAGGCGAGCGTCTGACACCGATTTTGCCTACCTTTTAAATTATCGTCAGATAGTAAAACGAACACCCTTTTCTATGCAAAAATTTCTCCTCCTCATTTTCCTCTTTCCGCTCTGTCTCTCCGCACAAACGACGGGCAAAGTCCTCTCCGCCGACAACGAACCGCTCGTCGGGGCAACCGTCTTTTGGGCAGACTCGAATACGGGAACGACGACGGAAGCGGACGGCAGTTTTTCGTTGCAAACGGAAACGGGAGATTTGGTAGCAACCTTCGTCGGCTATGCGGCAGATACTTTACAAATTGTTGAAAATCAGCCGATTACTTTCATTTTGCAGGAGGCTTCCTTTTTGGAGGAAGTCGTCGTGACTGATAAAGGGGATGATATTTCGCTCTCGAATTTAAGCACGATAAAAGTCGAAGCTATCGGTGAGGGCGAGTTGAAAAAAGCGGCTTGCTGTGATTTGGCGGGCTGTTTCGATACGCAACTTTCGGTCACGCCGCAGACGACGAATGTGGTGACAAATGCTAAAGAACTGCGCATCAACGGACTGTCCGGCGTGTACAATCAAGTGCTGCTCAACGGCTTTCCGATGATACAGGGTTTGAGTTTTACTTACGGAATCAGCAGCGTGCCGGGCACGGCGGTAGAGCAGATTTTCGTGGCGAAAGGGGCAAATTCGGTCTTGCAGGGCTACGAAAGTATCAGCGGACAAATTAACGTGATTACCAAAAATCCGGCGACGACGGATAAATTGCTTTTAAATCTTTACGGCAACTCTTTCGGCGAAACGCAGGTCAACGCCAATTACGCGTTCAAAGTCGGGCGCGATTGGTCAAATTTAGCAGTCGTACACGGCACCCGCCCGGCGCGGAAAACCGACCGCGACGGTGATAACTTTTTGGATTTGCCGCAGTTGACCCGCTACATGGTTTCGGACACCTGGAAGTTGCGCAACCCGGAAGATTGGGGTTGGAGCAGCGAAATCGGGCTGCGTTATTTGAACGAAAATCGGACGGGCGGGCAGTTGAATTTCGACCCCGAAAACGACAAGGGCAGCAATGCGGTTTACGGACAAACGGTGTCTTTGAGTCAGCCCGAAATTTACACGAAAACGGGCTATCGCTTCAATGATACGCACGGCTATAATGTCTTTGTGTCGGGCTATCATCAGCAACAAAATTCTTATTTCGGCACGGTAAAATACGACGCGGAGCAGACGAGTATTTACGCGAATTTGCAGTATGAATTCGACTACGCGGAGCGCAACGAACTGAAGGCGGGCGCGAGTTTGCGTTACTTTGATATTGAAGAAAACATTTCTTTTACGAGTAATGAAATCGGTCGCAACTACGCCGGTGAGTACGCCCGCCGCGAGACGATACCGGGTGTTTTTGCCGAAAATAATCTAAGCCTTTTGGACGGCAGAGCGACGTGGATGCTCGGAGTACGCGCCGACAATCACAATCAATTCGGGTGGACGGTGACGCCGCGCAGTTTGCTCAAATACGACCTCAACGAGCGGGCGACTGTTCGCGCAAACTTCGGCACGGGGTGGCGCACGGTCAATCTTTTTTCGGAAAATATCAATCTGCTCGTCAGCTCGCGCGATGTAATTTTTGCGGAGGAACTGCTGCCGGAACGGGCGTTAAATTACGGTATCAATTTTACCCAAAAATTCGACACGGAAAAACTCACGGGCTACTTCACGGCGGACTATTACCGCACAGATTTCAGCAACCAAATTTTCCCCGATTACGACAGTGACCCGACGCAGGCGATTATCAAAAATTTTACCGGCGAAAGCGTCAGCAACGCCGCCTCGGCGGAGGTTTTTGTGACCGTCAACAAGAAATTGGAACTGAAAGCGGGCTATAACTTTCTCGACGTGTATCGCATGACGAATGAGGAAAAAGTCCTCTTGCCTTTCAACTCACGGCATCAGGCGCTGTTGGTTGCAGGCTATTCTCCGGAATCGGAAAAATGGCGCGCGGATGTGACCGTACACTATTACGGCAAGCAGCGGCTGCCTTCGACGGCGACAAATCCGGTCGAGTTTCAGCGTCCCGATTTTTCTAAGGCTTATGCGGTGGTGAACGGGCAGTTTGCTTATAATTTTAAGCGTTTCGAGTTGTATGCCGGCTGTGAGAATATTTTTGATTTTCGGCAATTGCGACCGATTTTGGGTTATGAAAATCCGTTTGGGCGGTATTTTGATACGAGTTCGGTGTGGGGACCGGTGCGGGGGCGTGAGGTGTATGCGGGGGTGCGGTATCGGATTGAGGCTGAATGATTTTTTTACGCTGATTGGTCAGGATTTTTTATGATTTCCGCTGTGTGTGACTATGATCTTTTTGAACCTGATTTGGAAAGAAAAAACAGGACGGCATTCTTCCGAAAACTAATCAAACAACCACAAACCCTCGTACATCGTAATTCGTACATCGTACATCACATAACTATGGCAAAACGAAAAACTACCGACTCCGCCGTAAAAAATTACGGGCTGCTCATCGACCGCAATTTTCGGCTGATTAAGCAAAATTATCTCAAGACCTTCCGAGAAATCGGCTCGGATATTACGACGGAACAGTGGGTCGTGTTGGATATTTTGTCGCGGCAAGACGGGCTGTCGCAAAACGATTTGGCGACGCTCGCCTACAAAAATCCCCCTACCCTTTCGCGCATTTTGGATTTGATGGTCAAGAAAAATTGGCTCGAACGCCGCCGCTCGGAAACGGACGGGCGCATTTGGGAAATTTATTTAACCGAAAAAGGAGAACAAACGCACAGAGAAATTTTGCCGCACGTCGCGGGTCTGCGGACGGCGGGCTGGGCAGGACTTTCGGAAGAGGATTTTGCGAAATTTAAGGAGATAATGGATAGGATTTGGGAAAACAATTTGTTGAGTCGTTGAAGTGTTGAATCGTTGAGCGCATAAACGGCAAAGTCCGGTAATTCATGCAAGGTTTTCAACGATTCAACAATTCAACATTTTTTACTGCTTCACAATTTTAAAAATCCGCGCACCGCTTTCCGTCTGCAATTTTAAAAAATACAAACCCGCCTGCGCATTGTGCAAGTCGATTTTTTGACGGAAATAACCGTCAATTTCTCCCGCTCTGTTCTGCAAAATTACGCCGCCCGCCGCGTTTAAAACCTCGTAACTCACCTCTTCTCTCATCGTCGGGAAATATTCCAAAACCACCTCGCCCGCAGTCAAGGTCGGCGTGACCGTTGCGTTTAATTCCGAAACTACCACCTCCGTCGAACTGATAATCCCGAAGTCCTCTTTATTCAAATCCACATAGACAATCGAAGTGCCGGCCGGCGGGTCTTCATCGCCCCAAGAGGACAAGCCCGCGCGGAAATCCTGCTCGTAAATCATCTTCACGCTGTCGTCGATTTTGGCGGGAATTTGCGGAAAAACACCCTCGACAAAAGCCACGAAATTTTCGTCGAAAGTCTGTCCGTTGATGACCGCAAAAGGCTCCGTCCAGGTGCTGCCGCCGTCCTCCGATTTGACAATGAAAATTTGGTGAAAATTTTGGTTGTCATTTTCATCGACATACAACTCGTGCAAAGCCGAATAAGCGACGTACAAAGTGCCCGCGTCGTCCATGCCCATACTCGGCATACCCGTAATCGAACGTTGAAAAACCGCCACATCTTCCGTATAATCCAAGACGTCGTCCGCGTTAAAATCTTCCGCAAAAGTCACGTCGTTCAATGTATTTGCGTCCGTATCCGTCCAGTGAAACATGCCGTCGGTCAGCGGAAAAAAGAAGCGGTCGCCGCCGCCGTTGGCAGAGTAATACATCTTGCCGACGGTGACGTGTACCGCGTCGTTTTCGTCGATGAGCATGGAGGCGTGACTGTCGGTAGAGAGAATGGCCAAAGAGTCGGGTAGGTTCGGGTCGTCCAAATCCGCGCCCGTATCTTCCGGAGTATAAGCGAAAGAATCGTCGTATTTATCAATCGGATGGTCGATGATAATGCTGTGCGAAAAATTCTCACCGCCGTCCGTCGATTTCACCAAAACGGCATCGCCCCAGGCGGGAAAAAAGCCGACGGCGACTACATCTCCGCGCGCCTCGATGGTGTAAGCCTCCGCGTCCATCGTCAGGTATTTGGTGCTGTCAATCATGGGCAAAGCCAAGTCCGTGATGTCCCAGGTCGCGCCTTTATCGGACGAGCGAAAGTAAAGCGGTTGCTGCACCATGCCTTCGTAATCCGCGCCGCCGAAGTCCGCCGCGAGCGTCAGCCCGACCGCGTGAATGACTTCACCGTTATCGCCGCCGACGGCAATTTTGCCCCACACCATCGAAGTTTCGGAAGGAATAATCGTGGTCGTCCAAGCATTTTCGTCCGCTGATTTGCTGTGAAAACCCATTTTAAAAATATCGACGTTGACATGCGAAGTCGCAAATTGGTCGCCCGCCTCATTGACCGCATAAGAAGGAAAACCGCCGCGCAACTCGCCTTCGATGCGCTCCTGCGCCCCCCATTCCGTGCCGTCGTAAACCGCAACCGCCGTACCTCGGTCACCCGAACTGCCGAACTCTTCGCTGAAATGCCAAGCGGCGTAAATCCCGTCGGCAGCGTCGGTGTGCAGGCGGTGCCCCGTGCAGCCGTAGGAGGGAATATCGAAAGTAGTCGTGCCGATTTCGATTTGTGAGGTGCGGGCGTCGGCGACGTTTTGTGCATGATTTTCGGTGTCCGTCACGCCCCCGGGATGCGGCGTGGGTTGCATTCTCACCGCATTTTGCGGGATGTCGGTTTGAGCATTGCCGACGCATAAAAATGTGAGTGTGCAAAGGAAGAAAAAGAGTAAACGTATTTTCATAAGAGAGAATTTTTTTGTTTGTATGGTTTTGAGAAAATTTGAAATCAAAAGTAGTTAAAAGTTTTGTGAGATGAACTTTAATCAATTTTTATTAAGCGCAGACATTGCGTGTCTTTTTCTGCCTTGAGCAAAATATACCACACGCCCGGCGGTAGTTTTTCGGATTGCAAATCAATAGTGATTTCATTTTCGACCAAAGTGCGTTCCGTTAATATTTCTTCGTTTACCGATTTTCCGTACACATCACAAATAACGACAGAAACCTTTTTCCCGGCTGTGTTGTATATCGCCAAATAACCTTTATCGGCAGTCGGATTCGGAAAAATCAGCGCACCGGTTATGCTGTTCGATGCCGCGTTCAGGGGTGAGATTATCATCACATCGAACACAATCAAACTGTCACAACCGTAAGCGGTCGAATAATTAAACTGCAAAAGGGTGTCGGTAAACACCTGTACATCACGAACAAAACTACCCGGCGATACGGCGATTTCCGTTTCCGAGTAATAAACGGGATGCACATTGACCTCCGTGATGATGATTGAATCTTGGATGTTATTTTCCGTGGTGTCGATTTGTATGAAGTCCGTCTGTACGGGAATGCCCTCGTACAAATCACCTACACACAAGTGCAAAATAGTATTGACGGTTATATAAGGAATTTGGCTGAAAGTATAATTTACAATGCTGTCGCAGCCCTGCCACGTTTGGTATATTTGTGAAAATGTAGTGTCATTGAAAACGAGAATGCCGCCGACTTCCGTGCCCGCGTACCCTTCGGCGAAAATATCTTCCTCATAAACTTCCGCAACCTCTACGAAGACCGTTTGCAGAGTATCGTAAATAAGTCCGCTGCTCAAATACTCAAAAGTATTCTCTTCCGTAATCGGCGCGCCGTCGTAGATGTCGCCCTGACAAAGGGTTAAAGAGTCCGATAAATATATCGTGCCTTTTTCTATTGCGAGCAGTTCGTCTTCGGTGATGACGGGCGCATTAAAATCGAAATAAATAGCCGCCGAATTAGCGACTTCCGCGCCGTCGGGCAGACCGTCCGCAGTATTTATTTTGAAGAAAATGTAACCGTGACTCAGCGGCTCGTTGGTCGTGCTGTCGGGCAGCAGAATGTCGGAAAAAGTCCATTCTAAGGTGCGCGGTTCTTCGATTTTTAACTCGTAAGGGTGGCTTGCCTCTATCATTTCAAAAGACAACAAATCCAAGTTTTGGGTTAAAGTATCGCGTACTCTGACCGTGAAAGCGGTGTCCGTTCCCGTATTTTGAAAGCGAATACGGTAGAGAATTTCATTGGGGGTGTAGGGCAAAAACTCGGTGTCGGTGTAGGCGGTTTTGTCATTCGGGTCATAAGCCCCGACGACCGTTTCCTGTATGGTATCGATATTATCAGCGGAGTAAATGTCATCTTCGACTTCGATTTCGGCGTTAAAATCGAGCAGAGTGCCGAGCGGTGTCGTCGCGTCGGTTTCGAGAGTAGTATAATACGTAACCGTTTCGTCCGGGTCTAAATCGACGGGAAAAGACAATTCGCCCGGTGCGCCTGCCGTACCGTCGGAAGTAACGACGGTGAGAAAACTTGCGTCGTAAGCAGCCGTTGCATTCAAACCCGTAAGCGGCACACTCCCGAAATTTTTGATGCGTACCGAAATGCTTGTCGTAAAACCGGGGCGGTAAGTGCCGGTTAGAATCGTAATTTCCGCGTCCGCCAAATCCGGAATCGAATGAAACGGAATGTCTAAATTTCCTACGGAAAGATACTCTACCTCCGTCGTACCCGATGCGGCGGCGGTGCAAATCGTTTCGTGATTGCGCACCGTATCGGTTGCGTAGTCGTAGCTTGCCGCCTCGACGGGCAGCGAAACCGCATACCTGCCCACGCTGTTGGTAATGCCGTAAGCAGAGCCGATAATAATCGTCTTTTCGGCTAAAGCCGTTTCGTTGGTGGTGTAGTTACAATTTCCGTCGAGGTCTTTAAATATTCTCCCGCTCACTACATTATTGAGTTGCACTTCATTGGGTAATTGGGCGATAACAGGTGCATAAGGCGTTCTGAAAATACCCTGACCTTGGGTGTAAGCAATGATGTAACCGTTCAGGAAAACAATATCTTTCGGGCCCTGCGGCCAACTCGATACATAGCCGCCAAACGGTACGACTGCGGAATAATGATTGTAAAACGGAACGGGCAAATAGTCGCGGTAGCCGCCTTCATCGGCAGTAAAATACATATTTTGATTCCACTTATAGACCGCCAAACCGTCATGATAACCGATGAATTCTTCCTGCACATTGCTGTTTCCGTAAAAGGTATAGAAAGAATCGAAGTCCGCGCTTTTTATCCAAGTATATCCGCCGTCGATGCTGCGGTACATATTGCTGCCGCAACTAAGCAAACCGGTTTCCGTAACGGATAAATCTCCTTCGAGAATACCGGCATATTCCTCCTCAGTCCACGTTTGTCCGAAATCCGCAGAACTGTAACGCTGACCGTCTTTGAAGGCGACAACTTCTTCGTCGTACCACACGTAAGCGGCATTTTGCGCCGGGGCTGTACCGCTGACAAAAGTACCGTCGGTTTTGAAGAAATAGAAATGATTATTGATGACGGTAAAAAAAGCATCACCGGCTTGGTAGTTTCGAGCCGGCAAATTATACCACGTATCGACGTAGTCGATGAGCGTTTCAAATTCCTGAGTGATGATGTTGTAGCGCACGATATTCCCTTGCAAAACGAAGTAAGTAAAATCCCCGTAGCCGCCGAGAAAACGTCGGAAACCGTTTGGAGAGTAAAACTCGGGATTTTCGCGCACTGTCCACGTCAGACCCGCATCGTCGGAGGTGTAATACAGCCCCGCGCGCAATGCCCATAAATAATCTCCGACCACCCACATCTTGTCGATTTCACCCGGTAATCCGTTATCGACTACTGTAAAATCTTCACTGCCTGCGGCTCTGCGCTGCACGGTGCCGTTGTCGGTATAGTAAAGGGCGTTTTCAGTTTCAAAGTAAAAATTCGACACCTGACCGGCGAAGGCAGGAACATGCAAAGAAGAAAAAACGAGAGGTGCATCGCCAAGTGCATCGTAAGCGATTTCGCGCAGCCCGTGACTTGTTTTTATTGCAATTTTTTCCGTCGCAAATTTGATTCCGCGAATAAATTCATCGGGTAAAAGGATGAGTTGTTCGATGAGCCAATTTTCTCCCGCGTCATCCGAAACGGCAATTTGTCCCGTATTGTCGAGGCTGATTATTTTGCCGAAGCGATAATTTGTATTGACGGGCGTAAAATCCGCCGGCAGCGTAAAAAAGTACTGTGCAGCCGGCGTATCGGCAGCCGTGTAAATGTCGATGCCCGTCGAGTCGCTGCCTGTCGGATAAGCGACACTGAGCGTATCGTTATACCGATTGTAATTTATTCTGTGGTGAGCCACATCCCGGTATTCGAATGCAGTCCACGTTTGTCCGCCGTCTTCACTGATTTCCGAAAAGGTATAAGTGCCGAACGCGATGCTTTGCTGACCGCGAATGCGAACGATTTGTGTGTCTGATTTTTTGAAAATTTGCTCGTAAACATCACTCGAATAAGTGCCGTTTGCGATTGACAAAGTATCGACGGGACTAAAAGAACTGCCGTCCGGCGCATGGTAAAATGTAACAGAGGTAATGCTGCCGCCGCTTGTATAATTAGTGGTTTGCCGACGGCGCGTCACCGTTACTCCGAAATCTCCCGCCGTCACCTCTTCCAAATCGTTAAACAAAAAGTCTTCGTGCCGCGACCAACTCATCCCATCGTCTTCACTAAAATAAAGATTTTCGGCGGAAATGACCCAAATTTTTCCGTCGTATTCGGACAGCGACGAAATGCTGCCCGGCATACTGTTGATATTTTCCCAAACTACGGGTTCTAATTGAGCGGTGAGAGTAGAAAAGCAAAACAAAAAAGCGGTAATTAAACGGAGAGTGTTGTTCATGAGATTTTGGTATTTTCTGTGTGAGGTCGGAAGAAAAGTCAAAATCAAAGGTAATAAAAAAAACGGCAGTAAAGGAATCACCGGCAGCTTTCACAGAAAAATGTCGCGCAAAATCAAGGTATGACGGTATCGACAATTCCGTTTCTCACGATTATGCCGACCTTTTCTCAAAAAATACTTGCCATGACAACTATTTTTGCTTATTTTTGTCACCATAATTAAATTACTTTTTCTCAGCCTTACACCACCATACTAACTCCGGAAAATCAAAAGCCACCACATTTCAAAATTTGAGAAAGTCGATAAAACAAAAAAGTTGCCTCAAACTGCATTCTTACGGTTTATCGACCGCTAACTAATAACTAAAGAATTATGTCAGTCGAAACTTTAGACCTGCCGAAATTATACGATACGGCCGGCGATTTTATGCCGATTAACGGAACGGATTACGTGGAATTGTACGTCTCCAACGCCAAACAAGCCGCGCACTTTTACAAGTCCGCCATGGGTTTTCATTCTTACGCTTATAAAGGACTGGAAACCGGCTCGCGCGACACGGAATCTTACGTCGTGGCACAAGATAAAATCCGCATTGTGCTGACCTCTCCGCTCAAAAGCGGCACCGACATCGGTCGCCACATCGACGCGCACGGCGACGGCGTGAAGGTAGTCGCGCTGTGGGTAGATGACGCGACCTACGCCTACAAAACCGCCATGGA
>JAHDCG010000267.1 GCA_020629965.1 Saprospiraceae bacterium
CGCTTACCAACTGTAACTTGGAAATCCGCAATACGCGATTTAACAGAAATTATGTTGGTATTTACACCATGCCGTTGAACAGTAATCAGCAAGTGAATATCATCGGGTCTCCGTTAAGAAATTGTTCTTTCACCTCACAGGGCGATTTCTTGGACACCTATGAAGGTCAAAGCCCGCAGAATATTTCAAAAACTTTTGCAGGTCTGCAACTTACCGGAACTACGGGTTTGTACGTAGGGCTTGAAAGCGATGCTACCAACGTAAACAGTTTTATCGGTCTGCGAAACGGTATTATCGCTCGTCAAAGTTTGATGGATATTCACCATGCGACTTTTTTGAATATTACGGAAGGTTCGCACGGTTTAGCCGATGACCAAACGATTTGCAGTATCTTGCTTGTCGACAATTTTGCCGGCGCAAACATCTCTCATAATACTTTCGATAATTGCCGTATTTCTTTAAGAGCAGTTAATTCGCCGTTTAAGGCTGAAAACAACACGATGAATAAAGTTTTCTACGGACTCGGAGCCGATTTGGCTAACAATAAAAATCTTCAATTCAACAAAAATACACTTACCGATTGCGGTATAAATGCTGTGGTCGTTACAGACTGCAAACAGGCGGAACTGTCAATAGCGGAAAATGTTATCGACATGGATGCCGGAGGGAGTATTTTCGGAGAGGGTACAGCAGTATCGGTAAAACACTGTAGTTTTGACGGAGAAGCAAGAGTACATGACAATAGCATAACAGTAACCGCAGTTGAACAAGGGGCAACTTATCAGGGGATTATTTGTGAAAATGTGCCCGGCATTGCTGTTTCTAATAACAATATTGACTCAGACACACCAATCGGTAGTTTTCCTGCTATCGGATTATCCGACTCTGACGGCTCCGTTATAGATGAAAATGTAATCGAATGTACAGGCTGCAATACTGCCGACCATGCTTGGCCTTACGGTATTCGCATTGTGGATTCCGAAAATACCGTAATTTCTTGCAACGATGTAAGGGATGCAGAAAGCGGAGGCATTGCTTTTTTAGAGTTTTGCGGAGGTACAGACTTCAAAGGAAATAAAATGGAATATGTCGGTTATAATTCTTCGGATTACATTGGGTTAGCCTTATTCGATGCGACTATCGGTCCGCAGCCAGCCTTTGACGGAACGCCGGGTGTCGAACTGCACGGAAATGAATGGATAAATACGGAAAGCCTACCAAACGATGTAAAAGGGGCATTTTATAGCGGCGACCCCGATTTAATCAGTTTATCGGCTTTTGTTGTTCGTGAAAATGTAAACCCGGAACATCCTGTTACTATCGAAGTGCCTGCGGGAGCAACACCAACGGATTGGTTTACATCGCAGAACCTTTCAGAATATCAATGCCCGATTTACGAAGTTGCTCCGCCGACTCCTGACCCTGACTTAGATGTTCACATTGCGGTTATCAAAAACAAATTGGCGGAAGCTTGTTACGGCGAAGGCAGTCAGTGGACTGCAACCCGCAAAGTTTACCGTGCCGTCAAAGAGGGAAATCTTTGGGCTGAAAATGCAGAGGTCAACCAATTTCTAAACGACAATATCGGTTCGACTCTTGATAGATTTGCTTCTGTAACGGAGCAAACCGAGGCTTTATTCGAATTAGACGCATCAACGAGTGATTATTTGACAATTCGACTTTCCGACATTGAAAATAAGACACAACAGATAGCAGTCATTGACTCTCAAATGGTAACGGCTGCTCCGCAACAGGCAAACACGATGCAGACGCAACGTAAAGACTTATCGGATAGTATAGCCGTAAAGTTTAATGAACTGACGACATGGTATAAGGTTTTGCAAAATAACAGAACTTTAGCTGCAAATGCTGTTATGATTGAAAATGCAGGCATTAAAGTGTCCGAGATTTACGAAATCAACCGTAAGATTGTTAATCACATTTTCTTGAATACTATCGCAAAGGGAAGAAAAGATTATACCGATGATGAATACGTAAATTTAGTAAACATTGCGTCTCAATGTCCGGAAGAAGGAGGTGAGGCTGTTTATCAAGCGAGAGTTATGCTGCCGGCTGAAAGCGAATACAGACCTAAAGAATGCGATTGTAGAGATATACGAGAGCGTTCGGGGGATAACATTTTTAAGAACGGTTCGAGTGTAAGAGTTTATCCGAATCCTAATTCCGGGCAATTCACTTTAGAACTTGCAAACTCCGGCAATGCTGCCTTTAGCCTGTACGATGCTACCGGTAAAAAAGTACATGAGCAAATCTGCTCCGATACTAAAACAACAATCAATACCCGTAATTTACCGACGGGTGTTTACTTCTACCGGATATCTACTGCGAGCGGTCATCC
>JAHDCG010000268.1 GCA_020629965.1 Saprospiraceae bacterium
ACCGGACTCGATGACCGTGATTTGGTAGCCGACGACGGTCTGCATCCCTCGGGAGAACAATACCAACTGTGGGTTGACTCTTTCATCACAGAGATAATCGAAAAGTTGCAGTAAAAAAATCCGCCCAAATCCGCTAAATCCGTATCATCCGCTTATCCAATCCTGAGCCGAATTACCGATAATACATCAAAATTGCCGCAAAAGCGGAAATCAAAGTCGTCAGCACCGTCGCCATGCGAATCGAGTATTTGATGTGCCTCGTAAAAGTGTCGATTTCCGTGCGCCACTCGGGGTACTGCGGGTAGATTTCTTCTTCCATTTTACGCTGATTAAATAAGTGCTTCGCGCCGAACTCCACCCGATTTTGCTCCAAAGTTTTATATACTTTAAATACTTTTACCCGAAAGTAAATGTTCAAAAAAAGCATGGTGATAAACAGTCCGATGACCACGGACATTAAAATGATTTCCATAAGTTATGTCTTTACCGCAAAGTTACGACAATCAAAAAACTTAATCCGTTCGTCGAAAAACCGGCGCGAAACAGAACTTTACTGCCGCTAAATCCTTAATTTGCAGAGGATTAGGAATAAAAGTTGCTTGTCTTTTCACGGCAACGATTGAGAAAACAAAAAAATGGCAATAGATATAATTTTAATCATATTCGTGATTTACGGATTTTGGGTCGGTTTTTCCCGAGGGATAATCGGCACCGTCTTCACGATTCTGTCTTACCTTTTCGGCATTCTTGCGGCAATGAAACTGTCGCCGAGTGTGACCCGCCTTTTGGAAGAGCAATTTTACGCCAGTCCGCTGATGTTTATCGCGGGTTTTTTGTTGACCTTTATCGGGACGATGATGCTGCTGCGCCTCATCGGGCGCACCATCGAGGGCGTTTTGCAGTCTATCAATATCAACATTATCAATCAGGTTTTGGGCGGTGCTTTGGCGGCGGGATTTATGATTCTGATTTTTAGTTTTCTGCTGAAATTTGCGGTGGCTTCCAATATCGTAGCCGACAAAACGATGAACGACTCGATGTCTTATCCCTTTGTCAAGGAATTTCCGGATGCGATGAAAGTCGTGTATGATAAGGCGAAGCCCGTACTGCTGACCTTTTGGGATGAAAGCTCGGAATTTATGGACAGGGTAGAAAATATGACGCAAACCACGGACGGCGACGCGGACATTTTCGACATTGAGAAAGACCCGGCGGCGGAGGTTTCGGATAACTGAAAATATTGCCCGGCACCGACGTACCATGAGCGGCAGGCCGGGCTGAAATGCTTTATACCGTTAGCACTTTTAGCCTGTGCTTTGTTTTATGCAGGTACGGTAGGTGCAAATACTTCTTCTCTTTCACACTTTATTTGTACTCGTTGCATCTGCTTTTTAAAGGCGAGTTTGATTTTTTTCGGCTGCGCAAATATCTTGCGTTTTTTTTCTTGCAAAGAGTCGATGAATATGGGGCGAATTGTTGACTTTTTCATGGTAAAAGGATTTTAACGATGAATGAATAAGACAAAAGTAGGGGAGAGGTGGTAGGAAAATGTATCGAATCTTGCGACAAGCAAAATAAAATTTATCGAATGTCGATAAAAAAATGCCGTAAAGGAGTCCTAAATCTCATTTACGGCATTTTTTATATCTTGAAAAAAGAAACTTACTCCTTTTCTTCTGCGGCTACTGTTTCTTCCTCTTCTTCTTTTGCGCCCGGTTTTTCTAAAACCTCGTAAAGCCCCGAAGCGACTCTTTCTTCAAATTCTTTGCGCGGAACAGGCATTTTTCGATTCAGTCCTGTCATGTATATGGTAACTGTGTTCGAGGTTTCTTTCAGTACTTTAACCTTTAAGCTGCGTGACATACTATGAGTGTATTTATAAAACGAGAACGGATTAGTTATTCTCGAAGATGATAAAAAGGATGACAGAAATTGTCATTATATGTAAAAAAGCGACGCCGCAAAACTATTAAAATCTTAACGGGTCGCTTCATTTTTTTAAGGAAAAAACAGTCGAAATTTTTAAATGACTTTATACAGTCCGCTTTCGACACGTTTTTCGAAGTCTTGTTTCGGCACGGGCATTTTACGGTTCAAACCCATAAAATGCAAGGTGACGCGTGATGTGGTTTCTTTGATTACTTTGACTTTGATGCTGCGTTGCATATTATTTAATATTATGCAGAGCTAAAAAACGGAATAAAACGACGCGGAAAAAAGCCGTCGCTTGTAAAACTGAAAACTAAAACGATGTGAAATTTAATTCAGAAAAACAATAAGTAGATGACAGTATTTATTTCGGTAAATTTAAGGACAAGATTTTTTCGTATATTTTCTTCAAAAA
>JAHDCG010000145.1:0-3411 GCA_020629965.1 Saprospiraceae bacterium
CGGTTGACGGTTGACGGTTGACGGTTGACGGTTGACGGTTGAAAATAACGGGAAGGACAAAAATCAGCAAATATTCAAGAGGAAAAAGTAAAATTACATTACCCCCACAATCCAAAGCAAATCCCGAAACCCCTCGTACATCGTACATCGTTCACCCCTCATACATCGCCCGCCCCTCGTACCTCCTAATTCATACATCGTACATCAAACCGTTTTTATCACCAACCCCTCCTGCACCTGTTTCGCAATCTTCTTCGCCTCCTCCGTGCTTTCCGCCGTCACCGTCGCGTGTCCCATTTTGCGGAAAGGTTTCGTCGTTTTTTTGCCGTAGAGGTGCAGGTTGACGCCGCGCAGTGCCATGACCTCCGCCATGCCCGCGTAGTGTGCGTCGCCCGTGTAACCGTCCGCGCCGAGTAGGTTGACCATGACCGAGGGAGTCTTCATGGTCGTATCGCCGAGCGGGTAGTTTTGGATAGCGCGGAGGTGTTGCTGAAACTGTGAAGTATAACAGGAGTCGATGGTGTGGTGACCGCTGTTGTGGGGGCGCGGGGCAACTTCGTTGATGAGAATTTCGCCGCTTTTGGTTAGGAACAGCTCGACGGCGAGGAGACCGCAGAGGTCGTAGGCGGCGATGGTTTTGACGGCTAATGCGGTGGCTTTTTGCTCGATTTCCGCGCTGATATTTGCGGGACAGATGAGAAATTCCACCAAGTTTGCCGTTTGGTTAAATTCCATTTCCACCGTCGGGAAGGTCTTGATTTCGCCGTCTTCGTTACGCGCCGCCACGACCGCCAATTCTTTGTCGATGTCCACCAAAGGCTCGGTAATGCTCGGCACGGGCAGCAGTTTTTCGGCTAAATCCGATTGAGTTTTAATGACCGCCACACCTTTTCCGTCGTAGCCGCCGCCGCGCGATTTTTGCACAAAAGGCAGTGATAAATCACCGCTTTCGACGGCTGTACGAATTGCCTCCGCACCGTCGTAAAAAGTAAAATCGGAGGTCGGCAGGTTGTTGTCTATGTAAAATTGCTTTTGCAAACCTTTATCTTTGATGATATTCAGGGCGCGGGGCGAGGGGTGAATTTTCACACCTTCTTTTTCCAACTGCAACAGGGCATCCGTGTTAACGTGCTCGATTTCGATGGTGAGTACATCGACCTGCTTGCCGAAGTTGTACACGTCATCGTAATTTTTGAAGTCACCTTCGATAAATTTCGTGCTGAACGGACCGGCGGGAAAATCTTTGGACTTGTCTAATGACCAAATCGGTAAGTCGCGATTGGCTGCGGCGAGCGCGAGCATTTTACCGAGTTGACCGCCGCCGAGGATGCCTATTTTCTGCATTTTGTTGAATTGTTGAGTTGTTGAATCGTTGAATTGACCGTGTTTGCTTGCATACTTTTTATAAGGAAGAACAGAACACTTCGAGCCTTCATCTTCTTAGGTTTACTTTCCTGCTTGCCCCAAACACAAAAAGGCTTTAAAGAGTACAAAACCCTCGAAAGCCTTTTTTGATAAAGGATTTTTTTCGAAAAAGAAGGATTACTTCTTCGCGAAAAACTCTTTTACTTTGTCTTTGTGCAACATTACTTCTTTGTAGCTGTAGCGACCGGTTGCCGGGTCTTTAATGCTTTTTACTACTTTGACGAAGTCACGTCCCGAACCCGCATTCGCCGCACGTTGTGCGACCCGGGCGTTTTTGGATACTTTTGCCATGATAGGTTATTTTGAATTCTAAAAAAATCGCTTTAAGTGCCAAAGGAAAAATAAATTTAACGCTTCCTGCGGTCGCTTTCAAATTGATTTTACTTTGCCGCGATTTTGTTTAGAATAATTTAGTTGCCGGTTGTCGGTTGTCGGTTGCCCGATTGCCGCCTTTCGACTTCTTATTTACACACCGTAAGCACGATGTTGAATTTTATTATTGAAGAGAACGAAAAAATGCCGCTGAAGTACTTTTGTCTAAACGATTAAACCTAATTACTTAATCTCGCGGTGTACCGTTACCTTTTTGAGGACGGGATTGTATTTTTTCAATTCCAAACGGTCCGGAGTGTTCTTACGATTCTTCTGCGTGATGTAACGCGAAGTACCCGGTGCGCCGCTTGCTTTGTGCTCCGTACATTCCAAGATAATTTGGTTACGGTTGCCTTTGCTTTTCTTTGCCATGATGGTAAAATTTTAATCCCGACTTTGCGCCGAGACGAGGTTTAATAAACGAGGAAAAAACCTCTTATTTTATCGTTAAGTCCACACCGTGATCGACACCCTTACGCTCCAATTTCTTGAGGTAAGCGTAAACACCCAAACGGTTGATGTTGCGGATTGCTCCGGCGGTCAACTTGAGTGTGACCCAGTTGCCCGTTTCGGGAATGAAAAAGCGTTTTTTCTGCAAGTTGGGCAGAAAACGACGCTTAGTCTTACGGTTAGAGAAAGAAACGTTGTGACCGGAAATCGGACGCTTACCGGTTAATTGACATACTTTAGACATCGCTAAATCTTTTGCGAAAAGAAATAATTTTCTTTTCATGTTTAGCGGGAAAAATCAAGGTTTAAGATTACATGAACCTTAAACCTTGTTCTATTACCGCTTTGATAAAAGTAGTAACCTGCGACAGCGGAAATCGAAATTTCGTATCGTCTTATTGAGAAGGAATTTAATCCTTAGTGACCCTGTCAGGATTCGAACCTGAAACCTCCGCATCCGTAGTGCGGTGCTCTATCCAGTTGAGCTACAGAGCCGTGCATTTCTGCGTTGCGGGTGCAAAGATACTACCGTTTTTTGAATTGCAAAACTTTTTTTTATCTTTTTTTATTTTTTGTTGCGTTTGCTGTTTGTACCAATGGTCAAACTCCGGCTGCTGCCTGACTTTTGCGTTAAAAAATCGCTGCTCGATTCGACTTTTCCCGTTTCTCCGTGTTGTTAAAATACAAGCAAAAAACTTTAATCTAAAATCCGCTTACTGATGAAAAAGAAGATGAAAATCTCTTGGAAAGCTATATGGAATTATAAATGCCCGCGCTGTAAAGAGGGCAATATGTACAAAAAACCTTTCGAGTTTTCCAAGCCCTTGAATATGCACCGCCGCTGCCCGAATTGTAACCTCGACTTCGAGCCGGAACCCGGTTTTTACTTTGGCGCGCTGATGATTTCTTATGCCGTCAGTTCTTGGATGCTGCTCATTCCCGCGCTGACTTTGGTCTTTTATTTCGATTGGTCGGTCAACGGCGCGATGCTGTTTACCCTCGCTTTTGCGGCAATTTCTTACCTCAAGGTTTTGCGCATTTCACGTGCGATTTACCTGCACTTTTCAATGCGCTACGATAAGAGTTTGGAAAATTCGCAAAACTCGGCTTCAAATTATGATAAGTCGTTGTTTTAGAGGAGACTTTAGACTTTAGACTTTAGAC
>JAHDCG010000145.1:3511-5112 GCA_020629965.1 Saprospiraceae bacterium
AGACTTTAGACTTTAGACTTTAGACAAAATAGAAAATCTGTAGTCTTTCAAAAGGTTTTTATAATTATTTACCTGTAAAAAAGCAGATAAAATACCGGTTATCATTTTTTTAGACCTAAACGACTAAACTCGTAAACTTTCTTATCGAACAAAACGAGAAAAAATCATCCGTTTTACCGTGTCACTCGCTATGAAATAACCGTGCCCGCTTACCTTCGCCGCCAAGCCTTTTATATCGTCGATTTCGGTCACGTCGATAACGCGGATTTTGTCCGCCGGTGCATCTTTTAAGCCCGACCTGCCGAGACGCGGCACGCCGTTCTTTTTAAAGGACGCTTTTAGTGCCTTGTCATTTTGATTGACAAAAACCGTAATCCTTTCCGCGCGCGGAAGCAAAGCGGCAAAATCCTCTTCGTCAGCAAAAATATCATAATCGACATCGGCGGCGGCAAAGATGATTTGGGAAAAAGTGAAAGCGGGATTGTCCGCATTTTCCGCTAAAATGCCGCGCAGCACCTGGTGTCCCATTGAATGACACAGCAAATGAAAACGCACGGGCTGCGGTGATTTTTGCCGTACCTGTCGCATAATTTCGCCGAGCAAATCACCCGTTTTGTGTCCGATTTTTCTCGCCTTTTTTAAATTCCGTTTGTAGCTCATGCCGCTGTGCCAAATAAGCGGTAAAATGCGGTCAATGCTGCCCGCCGGAGTCAATAAATCGGGGGCTAAACTGCGCAATACCTGTCGGTGATAAAACTGCTGACCGCCCCACATGCAGTGCAGATACAGCAAAATATCGAGCGTGTCGTCGGGCGCGGAGGGGAGTAAATGCTCGGAAACGAGCGAGATATTATTCGGATGCGGCGGCAGCGAAATGCGGGTGATTTTTTTGCTTTTAAATCTAAAATCGGCGGTATCGGTTGTGCCGAAAAACAGCGATTGCGCCCGGTGATTTTTTGTTTCTAAAAAGGGAACTTGGGCGGTGAGAAAGGAAGCGCAGCCGAAGATTAAAGAGCAAAGAAAAAGAAGGCGGAGCATGAATTTCGGTTTTATTTTTTCGGCTATTTCTCTTCCGGATAGTTCCCTAAATGCGTTTGCGTGACACCCGCTTTTCTGTCCGCAAAATAGCGGCGCAGCGTAAAAGTCGAGGAAGTAAACGCCATTTCCGACCACGGAATTTCTTCTTCGGAAAACAATTTGCACTCCAAACTCTCCTCCCCTATTCCGAACTTTCCGTCAATCAAATTTCCCAAAAAATGCACGTAAACCTGACTGATGCGGGCGATGCTGTACACGGCGTGAATGCCCGTGATTTCGACCTTGCCGAGGGCTTCCTCCCACACCTCGCGGGCGGCACCTTCCTCTGCACTTTCCTTATTTTCCAGATAACCGGAAGGGACATTCCACAGCCCTTTGCAGGGTTCGATGGCGCGTTTGCAGAGCAGCACTTTATCGCCGTAAATCGGCAGCACGCCCGCCACGATTTTGGGATTGCGGTAGTGTACGGTTTGGCAGTTTTGACACACTAAGCGCAGCCGATTGTCGTCGGGCGGAATGATTTTTTCGATGCGGTCGGCGCCGCAGTTTGGGCAGAAATTCAT
>JAHDCG010000145.1:5212-13338 GCA_020629965.1 Saprospiraceae bacterium
GAGGAGAATTTTGTTTTTTGCAATTCAAATTTAAAAACGCCGCCAAACAATTCCAACCACTCCAACCATTCAAACTAAGACAACAAATTTTCCAAATCCTCCGGCGTATCAATTCCCCGACTCTCGATTTCCGTGATGCCGACGCGAATATCCAAACCGTTTTCCAACCACCGCAACTGCTCCAAACTTTCCGCTTTTTCCAAACGACCCGCAGGCAATTGCGTTATCTTTTGCAGAACATCGGCGCGGTAGGCATAGATACCGATGTGTTTAAAAAATAAATGTTCGGTCAGCCAATCTTTTTTCGCTTTGCCTCTGACGAAAGGGACGGGGTTTCGGCTGAAATACAGCGCGTTTAAATTGTCGTCGAAGACTACTTTAACGGTGTTTGCGTTAAAGAGTTCGGCGGGTTCGGTGATGCGCTTGGCGAGGGTGGCGAGCGGAAGGGGTACGGAGCCGGTTGCGGTGTTTTCGCCTTGAATGACTTCGATGACTTGCTGAATTTGGCGCGGGTCGATGAAGGGTTCGTCGCCTTGAATGTTGACGACGATTTCAATGTCGGGGTCGTTTAAAATTTGTAAAACCTCGGCACAGCGGTCGGTGCCGCTGCGGTGTGCGGCAGAGGTCATGATTGCTTTTCCGCCAAAATTTTCGACGGCGGCAAAAATGCGGCGGTCGTCGGTAGCGACATAGACAGCGGCGAAGTCCGGCACCGCGCTTGCCTGAGTATAGACGCGTTGGACCATGGATTTTCCGGCAATATCGACGAGCGGTTTGCCGGGAAAACGCACGGATGCGTAACGGGCGGGAATTATCCCGATAGTTTTAGTAATTTTGCGCACGGAGAAGAAAGGGTTGTAAAAAGGTTTTTACGGTTGTAAGGGTTGTATTGACCCGGTGATTATTTTGCAAACATACTACATAATAAAGAGAGATGAGGAAACAATTTTTTACACTGTTGATTTGGATGAGTTTTGCGGTTGCGGCGCAGGCAATGCCCAATGACACCATGCGGTGGCTTTCGCCCGGCGATACGGTGGTTTTGGAAGTGAATGATTACGGCGAAAAGATTTATACGCATACTTTTGAGGAGGGGCAAACGCTGTGGTCGCTGGCGCGTTTTTTTGGTTTAAAGCCCGATGAATTGCGTAGATTTAACAGCCTGTTCGACGGACAAATTTTTAATCCGGGTGATAAAATTCGCATTCCGATTCCGAATAAAGCCATCATTCGCTTTGAAAACATCTACCTCGACAAGACGGAACACGCGCGGGTGTATTACGTTGTAAAAAGGGGCGATACAAAGTTCGGCATTGCGCAGCGACAGTACAAAATGCCCGTCGATACACTTGAACAGCGCAACAACTGCGTCGGACAGCCGCTGCAGCCGGGGCAACTTTTACACACCGGTTGGATTTCCGTGCACGGCGTGCCGGACAGCCTGCAAAATCACGATGCGTACACGAGTTTCGATAAGGACAGTCGCATTGTACAAGAATTCGAGCGCAAAAATCGCAGCTATAAAGAACGCGGTCCGGCCATCGTTTTGCAAACCAAAGGCGGCAGTAATCTGCCGATTGCGATGCACAACACAGCAAAACCCGGCAGCAAAATCGAAATCTATAACCCGATGACGAACCGCACGATTTACGCAAAAGTAACGGGAAAAATACCGCGCGGCGCGCACGACCCGGATGTGGTGGTGCTGCTTTCGGCGGCGGCGGCACGGCAATTGGGGGCGAAGGATGCGCGCTTTTTTGTGGCGTTGAAGTATTGAGAGACGGTGGACGGTGGTTTGGTGGACGGTGGACGGGGGGCTTTTCGATATTTTCATAGCAAGCGGTGAGCCGGGGTCAAAATGCTTCGTGCCTTTGGCACTTTTGGGGTCGTTACATGACCGGCAGTTTTCTTTTAAATCAAACAGTAAAATCTATCTAATTCGAATAAAACCGAAGCCAAATAAAAATCTAAATTTAAAAATAAAAATAAAGGTCGTCGGAAAAAGAACGGTAAATCACGGAACCACCACAAACCCAAAGCAAGTGCGCCCGTCAACCGTCAACCGTCAACCGTCAACCAAATAATAATAAAGGTCGTCGGAAAAAGAACGGTAAATCACGGAACCGCCACAAACCCAAAGCAAGTGCGCCCGTCAACCGTCAACCGTCAACCGTCAACCAAATAATAAAAAAGGTCGTCGGAAAAAGAACAGTAAAACACGGAAGCGCACAACAGTAAAGCAAGTGCGCCCGTCAACCGACAACCGACAACCAAATAATAAAGAGGTTACGGAAAAATCGGTAAAACACGGAAGTGCACAACAGTAAAGCAAGTGCCCCCCGTCAACCGTCAACCGTCAACCGTCAACCAAACAAAAATGAAAGTTTACGAAAATATACTAAAGACCATCGGTCATACACCCTTAGTCAAAATCAATAAAATCACCGCCGATTTGCCCTGCCCGGTCTATGTCAAATTGGAAACGACCAATCCGGGTCACAGCATCAAAGACCGCATGGCACTGAAAATGCTGGAAGACGCGGAGGCGGACGGTCGCCTGAAACCCGGCGGCACCATCATCGAGTGTACTTCCGGGAATACGGGTATGGGACTGGCGATTGCCGGGGTGGTGAAAGGCTACCGCAGCATTTTTACGACGAGTGATAAGCAATCGAAAGAAAAAATCGATTTGCTGAAAGCCATGGGTGCGGAGGTCATCGTCTGCCCGACGAATGTAACGCCCGAAGACCCGCGCAGCTACTACTCGGTGGCGAAAAAATTGAGTGAAGAAATTCCGAACAGTTGCTGGTTTAATCAGTACGATAACCTCTCGAATCGCAAGGCGCACTACGAAAGCACGGGGCCGGAAATCTGGGAACAAACCGACGGTAAAATCACGCATTTCGTGGTCGGTGTGGGTACCGGCGGCACCATTTCGGGGACGGCGAAGTATCTGAAAGAGCAAAATCCGGACATCAAGGCTTGGGGTATCGACACCTACGGCTCGGTCTTTAAGAAGTACAAAGAAACGGGCGAATTTGACGAAAAAGAAATCTATCCTTACATCACGGAGGGCATCGGCGAAGATATTTTGCCGAAAAACGTGGACTTCGACCTCATCGACCACTTTGAAAAAGTGACGGACAAAGACGGCGCACTGATGGCGCGTCGCCTGGCACGCGAGGAAGGCATTTTGTTGGGCTACTCGGCGGGTTCGGCGTTTGCGGGCTTGTTGCAAATGAAAGACAAGCTGACCAAAGACGATGTGGTCGTTGTGATTATCCATGACCACGGCAGTCGCTACGTCGGTAAAATCTACAATGACGACTGGATGCGCGAGCGCGGATTTTTGGAAACGGAACGCAAGGTAAAGGACTTAATCACGCAGAAAAAAGACAAAACTTTCCTTTCCGTCGATGCCGACCACACGGTGCGCGATGCGTTTAATTTGATGAAAAGTCACGACATCAGCCAAATGCCGGTGATGAAGGACGACAAAATTGTCGGCTCGCTCACGGAAACGGCAGTGCTCAAATATTTACTCGACAATCCGTTCAACAACACCGAAAAAACGGTCGGCACCATCATGTCCGCGCCCTTCCCGACGGTAGATGAGGACTTGGCATTCAGTCAGTTGGGTCGCTACATCAGCCGCGAAAATCCGGCGGTGATTGCGAAGGACAAAGCGGGTGCGATGCACATTTTGACGCAGTATGATATTATTCAGGCGGTGTAAGTTGGGTGATAGGTGGTGGTTGGTAGGTGGTGGGCGGCAGATAAATAATACACCGGCTACCAATCGCCTCTAAAATTTCGATTATGACTTTACAGACTATTCACATTGATTTTCCTTCCGACATCTTATTGACAATCAATGAGTCGGAAAAGGATTTAAAGAAACGCATTAAATTTTCCTTGGCAGTTCAGTTGTATCTTGAAGATAAAGTTACAATCGGTAAGGCTGCACAGATTGCGGGAATGTCTCATTTTGCATTTGAAACGGCTTTGTCCGAGCAGCGAATTCCGATTTCGTTACTGAGTGCGGAGGATATCCGGAAGGATATGGAAAAGCTGAAATGAATATGCAAAACAAAAACGGACTCGTAGTTTCCGATACCGGACCTATATTTTCTTTGGTTATTATCGACAAACTCGATATTTTGAACAGTCTGTTTGAAGAAGTCAAAATACCCAATGCCGTTTGGGAAGAACTGACTTTAGATAAGACATCCCTTCTTTATGATAAAATCTACGATTTCTTTGAAAGTAAAATTGTTCGCATCTCCGGGTCTAATGATTTAAAATTCATTATGGACTACGGTGAGTCTGAAGCCATAATTTTATACCGAGAATTGCAAGCAGAATTTCTGTTGATTGACGACCGAAAGGCAAGAAAAATTGCGGAGAATATGGATGTAAAATGTATCGGAACAATCGGTATCCTCGGGATTGCACGTCGAAAAGGAATTATCCGTGAGTTAAAACCGTTATTTGAAATTTTCTTAAAAAGTGACCGCTATTATTCTCTGAAAATTTTGAACCTCGTATTAATGCAATGCGGAGAAGAAATAATAAAAAGATAAATTTCTGAACACACCCACCCACACATGACCGCAAAAGAAATCACTTCCCGCATTCTCGCCCTCTCCGCCGCCGACCCGACCTTCACAAAACACGGTATTGAAATTTTAGATTTAATCAGCGATTTCAGAAAAGTAAAAATCAACGCGGAAGACCTGCAAGCCGTTATTGATTTGCACGTGCATTTCATACAGATAAAAGGCAAAAAAACCGCGTCTTTGGAAGACGAAGTTGCAAGGTTGATGCTTTTCAAAATACCCGCTAAAATTCAAGCAAATTATACCGACACCGTCGCCGGGAAAACGGTACGGACCGACCAAACCGAAGCACGCGCAATGTTCGTTACCCTGCTGCGGCACAGCATCGCCTGCGCTAAAAGCAAAGACGATAAGTCTAAACGCAGCAAACTGCGGATTGCACAAGGCTTGGGTCTGATATATCTCATCCAAACTTATTTCAAAGTTTCGGGCTTAAAAGACCTGCTCTTTTCTAAACTCGCCGACAATGACAACGAAGTCAGCGAAGCCGCATTGGATGCTCTCGAAAATGCTTTTAAATACGAACACGAGACCGAACTGACGCCGGAAGAAGAAGCGCAAATTTCCAAACATATCGGTGCGGCGGAAGACGACGGAACGGTTGTGTCCTGCTGCAATATCATGCTTGACGCCGGCAAAATGGACGAGACCTCCGCGCAGTTTATTATCGACACCTGGAAGGAACGCAACTGGTATAATTAACCCCGCCGTCCGCCGCTTTTTTCTTCTTGCCGCAGCGAACAAATGACCTTCTTTCGGGTATTATTCGTGCCGAAAACAAAATCGTTTTCGGTCAAAACGACAACGCATAATACCACCGATTGCCTTATGAATAAAAGCTTTTTGGGTAAATTCACTTACTGGTACAAGAAATTTCAAGTCAGCAAAACGCCTCAGTTTAATTTAGTTTGGGGATTTTTTCTCTACACTTTCGTCGGCTTTTTGCTGCTTTCAGTACCGCTTTTTCACAAAACGGACATCGGCTTTTTAGACAATCTTTTCACCGCCGCCTCCGCCATTTCCACCACCGGATTGACGACCGTCGGGGTCTTCGACTCTTACAATTTTTTCGGTCAATTTATCGTTTTGCTGCTCTTTCAGGTCGGCGGTATCGGCTACATGACGCTCACGACTTATTTCCTGCTTTTCACCACCAAACGCATTACGCGGTGGCACAACGACATCATCGGCGCAGCATTTACGCTGCCGCAGACCATCAAAATCAACGACTTCATCAAAAGCGTCATCGTCTATACTATCGTCATGGAAATTCTCGGGGCGATTGCCTTTTACATTGCTTTTGCGCGCACCGGTCTCGACGGTTTCGAGGGAATTTGGTTTGCCGTATTCCACAGCGTTTCGGCGTTTTGTACGGCGGGTTTTGCGCTGTTTGACAATGGTTTTGAGAGTTTCAGCGATAATATTTTCATCAATATTGTTGTCTCCGTTTTAGCGATTGCAGGGTCTTTGGGCTTTATCGTCATTACGGATTTGTGGTATCGACTGACGGGAAAATCGAAAAATCTTTCTTTCACTACCAAAATTGTCGTGTACGGTTTTATTCTGCTGCTGACCGTGGGTACAGCTTTGATTTATGCGGTTGAGCCGATTGTGCAAAATACAAACGCACCGCTCACGACCGCCTTTTTTCAAGCCATGACCGCCATGACGACGGTCGGTTTTAACACCATTGCCACGGGCGAACTGAGTCTGCCGATTTTGCTTTTCGTCACCTTTCTGATGTACATCGGTGCCTCGCCCTCGGGCACGGCGGGCGGTATGAAAATCACGACTCTGACGGCGATGATTGCCGTTTTGAAAAGTCGCCTGTTGGGTCAAAAACGCATTACTTTTCTTAAACGTCTCATTCCTTTCGAGCGACTATACGTGGCGACTTCCACCTTTATTTTGTACACGAGCATCATTTTTCTCTTCACTTTTCTGCTCACTTTTTCGGAGTCCTTCGACTTTCAAGACATATTGTTCGAGGTCGCCTCGGCCTTAGGTACCGTCGGTTTGAGTCGAGGCATCACGGGTGATTTGACGGACATCGGCAAGTTTCTCGTTATTGTGCTGATGTTTATCGGGCGGGTCGGCGTGCTGACTTTCGGCTTTGCTTTGTTGGAAAGAAAGGAGGAAGCCGGTGAGGTTATTATTGAAGATGATTTAGCGGTGTGAAGCTGCTTTTAATTCGGTTTGAATTTTCTACTTTTGTTTTTCCAATCAAAATACATGACCAAAGTGAACCCGAAAGAAGTAAGCGCACGCTTAATCGAAATTGCTCGCAACGAGGATTTGGCTTACACTGACCACAAAGATGAAATGTTTCGCTTGTGCATGATATGGGAAAAATTCGAAATAAAAGAACCGGCAGAGATAAAACTGCTGATAGAACCGGTCAGTAATTTAGCGAAAATCCGCAACCGCAAGGCATCTTACATCGAACTGTATTTGCTCGAATACAAACTCGTGCAACAGGCTACTGTCATCAATTTTGATTTTGCCTTCGGCGGGGAAGAAAGTGCAGATGAGAGAATTAAAAGAACAGAGGAGGAACAAGAAGAGCATGACCGGCAAATGAGTGAGCCGTTGATTGAATACGCCATAGAAGTGCTGACGACCCGCGACGGCGATAAGTCGGCACGTACCAAAAAAAGACAGGTTGCCGCGCTCGGTCTGCTCGAACGCTTGCAGAATTATTTTGAAATCGAAGATGTCAAATATGCTTTCCTTGAAAATTTGGAAACCAAGTACGACAAATTACAGTACGCTGCGCTGTCGGGTTTAGAAGCGTATTATCTCGACTCGGATGCCGAGCCGTTAACTGACGAGGAAGCGAAAAAATTAGAGGCGATTATTTCAAGCACTAAAATCAGAAGTCATGCCTACATCTCTTGCCAAATTTTGGTTTCGGCGGGCAAAATAGATTATGCTAAGGCGCAAAAACGCATGGACAAGTGGCAAAAAAGGGTTTTTTATAACCATTAATCATCTCAATTTTTTTAATAAAATTCAAAACAAATGAAAAGCATCCTCCTCTTCTCTCTCCTCCCCTTCTTATTTGCCTCCTGCCAAAATGCCGCCGACACCGCCGCGATGCAAAAAGACCTCGACGCACTGACGGCGCAAATCGAGCAAATGAACGCCGAGAAAGCCCTCCCGGAAGTCGATGAAATCGGCTACGTCCACGTCGTTTACTTTTGGCTGAAAGACGGCGTCACCGAAGCAGAGAAACAGCAATTTATGAAAAACTGCGAAAAAATGCGCGAAATCCCCGAAGTCCTCAATCTGCGCGTAGGCATACCCGCCGGCACCGACCGTGATGTAGTCGATAACAGTTATGATGTGGTTTTAATTGTCGAAAATGCGGACACGGCAGGTCAGGAAGCGTATCAGGTCGCGGATTTGCATGAGGTTTTCAGACAAGAAAACGGCGATATGTTTGAGAAAATCGTGATTTATGATAGTTTATTAGGAGGTTGACGGTTGACGGTTGACGGTTGACGG
>JAHDCG010000145.1:13438-14801 GCA_020629965.1 Saprospiraceae bacterium
GGTTGACGGTTGACGGTTGACGGTTGACGGAAAGTGCAAAAACCATCAAACTTTTAAAAGAGAAAAGTAAAATTAAATTGCAACACAATCCAAAGCAAATTACGAAAGCCGCTCGTACATCGTAATTCGTAAATCGTACATCGTAAATCGTACATAAAAAAAGCCTCCTTCTCAACGAAATGAGAAGGAGGCTTTTTTTATTCAATCTAAGTCAAACAGTGCTTACTGCTTAACAAACGTCGTGTTGCGAATGACATTTTCACCGATTACCTGCACGTAGTAAATACCCGTCGGTAAGTCTTGTGAAATCATCTCCATGCTGTCCGTTGCACCGTCGAAAACAACTTGCTCCGATACTACCTCACCCGCTGTATTGAAAACGGTTACGGTCATTTCGGCAGGCAAATTACCTGCAATGCTTACGTTAGCAGAACCCATAGTCGGGTTAGGATATACGGTCACTTCGTAGTCGATGTCGTCGTCATTAGGCGCACCGAAAGGCGTTACGATAGTTGTCGCACCGATTAAATCTAAGTCCGCACAGATACCTGCACTCACTAAGCCTAATACGTCGGCTGCGGTCGTTACACCCAAAACAACTCCGTTTTCCAAGTCGATGAAATCATCGCTGTCAGGGTCGGAAGTCTCGGCAATCAAGGTATGAATGGTATAAGTCCCGATTGCATCTACGGTAAACTCGGGTGCATCGTTCAGGTCTTGAATAGTCACATCAGCACCGGCCGTGGTGGTCAGTACATAGTTCACCTCATAACCCGCCGGTACTACCGCGTCGTTGTTCGGAGTAGCGGAAATCAAGGCTTCGCCGTCCGTACCCAGACCTACGGTCGGGTTGTCGGAACTTAAAGAACCTGCATCTGCATCACAGTTAGCCGCAGTGGTATCGTTTACAGTAATTACATCCGCCTCGACATCCAAGTCTGCGCAAATACCCAAAGAAACGAACAAGTCAGTCAAATCAGTAGCGGTCGTTGTACCTAAAACTAAATTCAAATCCAAGTCTAAGAAATCATCGCTCAAAAGGTCATCGCTTTCCGAAACCAAAGTCAAAATTTGGAATTCACCTTCCGAGTCCACTTCAAACGAAGGCTCGTCGCTGCTGTCGATAATCACTAACTCACCGTCGATATTTTGAGCCAACAAAAAGGTCGTTTCAAAATCATCAGGTACGTTTGCATCGCCGTTGGCAGTCACGGAAATCGTAGCCGTTCCGGTTGTTTCATCCAAATCAACATCCGTCGCATCTGCGGTAGTTGTACCTGCATCCGCTGTACATTCCGGAGTACCCGAGTCGGTCACGCTAATCGTCACACCGTCGATATCGAGGTCTGCACAAATTGCCGCG
>JAHDCG010000146.1 GCA_020629965.1 Saprospiraceae bacterium
CAACCGTCAACCGTCAACCGTCAACCGTCAACCGTCAACCGTCAACCGTCAACCCCCCAAATTTCACTCCCAAAACCCGCCTCACCTTCTCGTTACTCACCACCTTCCAATCCGTTTGTTCTTCCTCTTTAAAAGTCGGAATCTCGAAGCCTTCCTCTGCCGCTTTTTGCGTATAAAACTCCTTTTTTGTCGGGTGTTCGTCGGCGCAGACGTTGAAAGTTTCGCCCCAAACATCTTGCTCGATGACGGCATTTATTACCTTAATGCAGTCCCTGCGGTGTACCATATTCACCCTTGCCGTGCCGCCGCTCACGTCCTTTTTGCCGGCAAAAAAGCGACCCGGTTTGCGATTGCCGCCCATCAATCCCGCTAAGCGTAAAACGGTGATTTTCAGGTCTTTGCGGGTTTTTAAATAATTTTCGACTTTGACAAGTGCTTTGCCCGAAGGGCGCGTCGGGTTTGGTTCGTCTTCTTCCGTCACGCTGCGATTTTCGTCGCCGTACACACCCGTTGAGGAGATAAAAATAACCCGCTTGGTGCCGTACTTTTCGGCGGTTTCGATGATGGTTTTTATTTGTCGCAAATGGTCTTCCTCTACGTTCGGATTGCGGCGACCGGGCGGGATGTTCAGCAGCAAAAGCGGATTGGAAAAAAACGATTGTTGTATGAGTTGCGGAGCGTCGATTTTGTCGCTGACTTTCAGTAAAAAGGGTTCGATGCCTGCGGCTTCGAGTTCGGGCAATTTTTCCGGGGTAGTCGTCGAGCCGTGTACCTGCATGCCTTTTGCAACAAAACTTTTTGCGGCGGCGAACCCTAACCATCCGCAGCCTAATACGCTGATTCTTTTTGCTTCTTTGCTCATTTATTTTTGCTTTTAACTTTTAAAGTGCGGGGCACCTCCGAGGTGCCTTGCACTTGAATCGCCGGAAACTGCAACTAAATACAAGGCACTTTTTGAACTGCCCCTATTCGGCATTTATCCGCCAAAATACGCAATTAACTATAAGTCACTTTTTCAAGTGCCCCGTCCTCGTAAACATATTGTGAAAAAAATTCATTTAAGGAACGATAATTGAATTGTTAAAATGTAAGCTGCGAGGCTAAACCCTGCTTAACCCGAAATTTCGGAATACAAAAGTAACCGCACGGGCATCTTATCCGTGAATACGGCAATAATACCGACCCGCGCCGCGTTTTTTGTCGGCTGTTAAGTATAAAACCGTTTTCACCCGAAAAGCTAAACATTTTCAGGCTAAAACACCTGACAAATGCGTTGTGTTTATCTGAAATTTACGCTTTAATCCCGCGAAACCTTCGTTTCTTTGCAGTCCGTTTTCAGAACGTCACGCACCGATATTTTCTGACCGAAATTAATCCTTCTTTGCTTAGTTTTCAGAGACTTTTCAAAGACTTAAAATAAACGATTACCGATGATTAGACAACTAATCTTATCCGCTTTCCTTGTACTTTTTTCCTTAATCGCATTCGCCCAAATGCCGCACGCCGTGCAAATTAACGGTGATGTTAAAGCCGCCGCCGGAGTCGAAAAAATGGCTTGTGCCGACCAGTTTGCGGGTACTATCGAGTTTACGACTTTTACGGGTAACAGCAATGACATCGACGACCCGACCATGATATTTTTGTGTGAAGGCGATACTTACCAAATCGAGCATAACGAAGACGATGACCTGACGGGCGACCCGCAGCCCTTGACTTTGCCGGGTATCACCTACGCATTTTACTCCGCGCAGCCGACCGTGGACGGGCCGGATTTGGCGACGATTTTGACCGACCCGGCTTTGATACCAGACCCTATGGGAACTGGGGATAGCCCGTTTCTGTCGAGTAGTAGTTCGGGGGATATAAATGGCGACATTTTGCTTACAAACACAGGGGCTTTACAAGATATATTAAATTCCGGGGCTCCTGTACAAGTATGGTTTGCTCCGATTACCATTGACGACTTTCCCGCTAACGGTTATGAAGACGATGAAAATACCGGCACTACCGGTCCTTGCGTAAACGCGAACGTAGATGAATTTTTCTCGGTCGTCTATCTGAACGAATTAGAACTCGCCGACTTCACCATCGACCCCGACGTAGCTTGCGAAGCGAGTTTTACGCTCAACGGCGGTCTGCCCCAGTTCGACGGTACGGATTATCAAAGCATCAGTATTGCCCTGCAGGGCGACCCTACCGTGACCGGTAATATCGACGATGATGAAGTCAGCCACGGCGAGACCGTTAGTTTTTCGGTTTTACAACCGGGTATTTACGATGTCACCGTGACCGATGAAAAAGGATGTACTTCGACTTTCAGCATTGATTTTCCCGTTTCCAATCCGTTGCCCATCGAGGCGAGTACCGAAACCGTACCGCCCGGCAGCCCCGTTTGTGTAGAAATCACCGCTTCCGATTTCGACAACATCGTCAGTCTGCAAACGAGTATCAACTACGACGAGACCATGCTGACTTTTTCCTCTTTTGAAAATTTGAACCCCAACCTTCCCGGTCTGAGCGGTTCTTTATTCGACAACGGCACTCTGGTTAATCTCTCTTGGTTCGACCCTGCCGCGCAGGGCATTACCCTCGGTGATAATGTTTTACTTTTTGAAATTTGTTTCGATGTCATCGGCACCGGCGGCGACGTCAGCCCGATTGCTTTTGACGAGTCCGGCGCAGGCAATGAAGTGACCAACTCGACCAACTGCGGCGACATCGGCTTGGTGACAACCGACGGCTCCGTCACCATTACCATCGAGTCTTTCGGCGTAGATGTGGACGGCGAAGACGTCTCGTGCAGCGGCGCAAACGACGGCTCTTTCACCGTCACGGCAAGCGGCGGACAAGCACCTTTTACCATCAACTGGACCGGACAAAACACCGGTACGGTCGGCGGCCCCGCCACCATTAACACCGACGGCGGCTCATTCACGACTTCCGAAACTTTGGAGCCTGACGATTACGATGTTGTTGTCTCGGATGCGCTCGGCAATGTTGTCAACGCGACCGTTACCATTGCCGAAGGCTTCGGTTTCGCCGCTAACACAGATTACACCGCGCCTACTTGTCCGGGCGATTGCGACGGTCAAATTACCGCTTCGCTTTTTTCCGCCGGCGGGCCGATTACCCCCGGCAGCGACTATACTTTTTTGTGGAGCACCGGCGATATGACGCAAACCATTACGGATTTGTGTCCCGCAGTACCGCAGGTGATTTACAGTGTAACCGTCACCGGACCCAACGGCTGCACGGCGCAGGCGAGTGAAACCGCTATCGGTCCGGCACCGATTATGCCCAACGCCGATATTACTCCCGCGACCTGCTCCGGAGCGGGCGACGGTGCTATCATGCTCAACATTACGGGCGGTGCCGGCGGTTATACGATTGATTGGGCGAGTCCGACTATTCCCGACAACAGCAGCAACATTAACGGGCTGAACGATGATATTTACGAAGTCGAAATCAGCGATATGAACATGTGTGCAGATACTTTTTTCATCGTTGTCGATGCGGTTAAAGTTCTGAACATTGACGAAACCATCCTCGGTTTAGATTGCGACGGCGACACCGATGGCAGTATTACAGTGGTAGCAAGTACGTCGGGCGGCACTTCAAACTCTTACACTTTCAACTGGTTGGGTACGCCGCCGCCGAGCGATGTCGTATCGAATGCCAATACGAGCACAGCTTCTAATCTCGGCGAGGGTATTTACCAAGTATTTTTGACGGATGACGATAATTGCAGCGTCAACGAAACTTATAACCTGACTGCTCCCGAAGTTATTGAAATTGCCTTATTTGAAACCGTAAGCGAAACCTGCGGCGGCAACGACGGCGGAGCAACAGTCACCGTCACCGGCGGGGTGTACCCGTACATGTACGACTGGGGCGTGCCCGGTCAAACGGACAGTATCGCCACCAACCTCGCAGCGGGTGACTACGTCCTCTCCGTCACCGACGCCAACGGCTGCGAAAGCACCTTCGACGTCACCATCGACGAGCCGACCCCGCCCGTGATTACCGCTTTAGACGACGATACGGTCAACTGCGAAACGAGTAACGACGGACAACTGACCGTAGAATTTATGCCCGGCGGCTCGCCGATTACCGGCGTAGAGTGGGATAACGGCGAAACGACCAATACCATCAGCGGACTGACTCCGGGCGAATACATCGTCACCGTCACGGCACAAGACGGTTGTACGGCTATCGACACGGCTTTGGTCATTGCGCCGCCGCCGCTTTCTTTGACCGATATTGTGGTCACGCAAACCGACTGTCCGGGCAGTGCCGGCGGTTCGATTCAGATTATTTTGGCGGGCGGTACGACACCTTATATCTTCGACTGGACGGGGCCGGACGGCATGCCGATTGCCAACAACTCGGCAGTTTTGGCAGACCGAACGGCAGGTACCTACAATGTGATTGTGAATGATGTTTTTCAGTGCGACACCTTAGAATTAGAGGCTACTATCACCGAGCCGCCGTCGATTGTAGGCACTTTTACGAATATTGAAATGACTTCCTGCTCCGACAGCAACGACGGCGCGGCGACGGTAACACCGAACTACGAAGACGACCCCGGTAATACCCAAATGCAGGACTTTAACTTCACTTGGATTGATTTTAACGACCCGACGACCCCGACCACGCTCTTCACCGAAAACGGCGTGCTGCAAAGTACAACGGACAATTTGCCGGCGGGCGAAATCATCGTTTTGGTCTCCGACGGTCAGTGCTTCGATACGCTTTTCCTGAACGTGCCCGCGCCCGCACCTTTGACGGCAACGGGTACGGCGGTAAATGTCAGTTGCTTCGGCGACACCGACGGCTCTTTAGAAGTCATCGGCACGGGCGGTACGGCACCTTACAATTACAACTGGAGCACCGGCGATGTCGATGTGACTTTTGTGGAAAATCTGCCTCCGGGTCAGGTCATCATTTCGGTCATCGACGCGAACAACTGTACCTTCGGTTTTGCGGCGACGATTGAAGAACCCGAACCCTTCGAGGTTATTGCCGACATGGCAACCACCATCGACTCGGTGAGTTGTTTTATGGGCGAAGATGCCGTTTTGAGTGTCTTTACCACGGGCGGAAATACGGCGGCAGGCGGCTTAACTTACGACTGGGAGGGCGGCATTGCCGAAAGCACCCAAAGCATCGCCGAAAACGTGCCGAACGGCTCTTGGTCGGTCACGGTGACGGATATCAAAGGCTGTACGGACGACTTTACTTTCCTGGTCACACAGCCCGAGCCGATTGATTTCGAGTTCAGTTTCGATACCATTCAGTGCAACGGCGAAGACGCGGAATTTCGCATCGACACCGTTACGGGCGGTACGGTCGATTCTTATTTTGAATACAATTACCGCGTCAATAATAACCCGAATACTTTCAGCGTCACCCAAGCCATCGACCTCGAAGCGGACGATTATATCGTCTCCGTTTTTGACGGCAACGGCTGTGAAGTACAGGACTCTTTCACCCTCACGCAGCCCAATCCGCTGTTGGTGCAGTTGCCTGAATTGATAGAAGTCGAACTCGGCGACACCACGACCCAACTGCTGCCGGTCATTCTCAACGACTTCCCTTTAGACAGTATTCGTTGGACGCCGGCGGGTGCGGGCTTGTCGAATGACACCATTCTCAATCCGTTTGTGCGCAACTCTATGGACGACCAAAGCTACACGCTGACCGTCGTCGATGCCAACGGCTGTGTCGGTGCCGCTACGGTAGATGTCGAAATCGACCGCAACCGCAACGTCTATATTCCCAACGTTTTCTCCCCGAATAACGACGGGCGTAACGATGAGTTCGGCGTATTCGGTTGTTTGGGAGTAACGCGCATCGTAAGTGCGGTAGTCTTTGACCGCTGGGGCAATCAAATGGCAGCCACCCCGCCCGACGGCTTAATGCCCGAGTGTCTCAGCCCCAACGGCGCAGTGATTTGGGACGGTACTTTCCGCGGCAAACCCGTGGATAACGGCGTCTTTGTCTATGCCATCGACATCGAATTTTTGGACGGTGCGCGCCTGACCTATCGCGGAGATGTGACGGTGGTGCGGTAAGCGAAGATTTTAATTATTTTACAAAAAAGCGGTCGTATCGGGTCAGTCTCGGTGCGACCGCTTTTCAGTAACTGCGACCTTCAGGTCGTCGGGAAAAGAAAATAACACGTCCGACAAAACCCGTCTCTTACCGTGAGAAACAGAGAACACTCCGGATTTTCAACTTCAGCAAAGCAAAAGCCCGAACCGTAGAGACGTTGCACTGCGACGTCTGCCCCGGAGCGAAATACTCAATTCATATTTCCGATTTTTTCTCAAAAAATAAAATAATCTCACTGCTTGCCGATTCCGTTTTTTCACGGCAAGACGTCCCGCCGGTACGTCTCTACGGAGGACACTATTTTTTGAAAATATTCGGTAAATGAAATTTATTCGGTATTCTAAAAGTGAAAACGGGTTTGGTACAGACGCGGGAAAACGCGTCTCTCGCGGAGGGAAATCTCGTGTTTCCTCTATTGTTTCCTCAATCTCAAACAAACCAAACCCTCCGACCGTTTTACCTAAGACCGACACACACCCACACCTTTTATCTAACCAAAATAAATAAAAAATGCCTAAATCTATCCGTCTTCTCCTCGCTTTGTTGCTTACTTTTTGTGTACTGAAAATGACCTTAACCGCGCAAGACGTTTTAAACAACGACGTCAATATCGCCCGCACTTCCGCGCCTTTTAATCCGCGCACCGATGTACAAATGTTGCTGCAAAAGGTGCAATATCAACTCGATATTGTCAACTTTCAGGAAGCCGTAATCGAACTCGACAAAGCCGTCGCTTCTTATCCCGACTCGCCGCAAATTTTGCTCAAACGCGCCGAAGTACTAACCATGATGGGACGCGAAAACGAAGCCCGGCAAGATTTGGAGCGTGCCCGTCGGCTCGATCCGACCGCAGAATTACTGTTCGGTTACGACGGCGACGGCAGTATTTTGAGTCTGCTTGCGACCTCCGACAGCTTGGAAAATATCTCGGCGCGCAACCGCATTTCGGGCTATTACAAATTTTTGGACGAAGAATATCAGCGCCAAAAAATCGACAATGCACAACTGCTGCGCCTCGAAGATGTGCTCAATGAAGTCAACCGCAACAACTACCCCGGCGCGACTTCTCTCGCCAACGATTTGCTGCGCGACTATCCCGACTCCGCCCCCGGCAACGACCTTTACGGTACGTTGCTGCTGCGCGAAGGCAGGTACAACGAGGCGAAAACTTATTTCAAAAAAGCCATTGCTGCGGACGAAAATTTTGCCATCGGATATTATAATTTAGGCAGAATAGCCGCCATTGAAAAAGACATGCAGACGGCTGATGAATACTACCAAAAAGCCATTGATTTGGAAGGCAATTTGTCAAAAGCCTACTTCAAACGCGCCCGTTTGCGTCAGCAGCAGGGCATGAACCGCGAAGCCCTCGCCGACTACGATATGCTGATTAAAAAATACGGCGACCTCTACCCGGAGGCTTACCTCAATCGCAGCTACGTTCACCGCGCACTCGGCAATTTTGACCAAGCCCTCGCCGACCTCAGCACCGTCATCGATAACCGACGCACCGCCGACCCGGAACTGCTGCTCTCACGCGGCAATTTGCTTATGGTTTTTAACCGTGAAAAAGAAGCAATCACCGACTACACGACGGTTATCAATAAATCCTTAAACAACGCGGAGGCTTATTACAATCGCGGTTTGGCGTTCTTAAAACTCAACGATTTTACCTCCGCCTGCGTAGATTTGGATAAAAGCGCACAGACCGGATTTTTGCCGGCGAAAGAAATGTATGACCAATATTGCGGAAACTAATGTTGGTTGTTGGTTGGTAGTTGATGGTTGATGGTTGCGGCGGTGGTTGGTATTTGGTTTCGATGGAATTATTCAAAGGTGATATTGGCAGAAGAGTATTCAGATGTTTTGTTTTCCGCGACTTGAGAGCGCAGAAAGTTCCCCCGATTCGGGCAGGGTTAATTGGTTCTGTTTACCATAAAATCAGGAGCGCAGAAAGTTCCCCCGAATCGGGGGTTAGGGGGCTGAAGACGAATAGAGCCGCGCCTCTCAGACCTCCTCCGCCCCCAATGGGGAACCCTACCCTTGAGAGGCAGGCGGGAGCGACTTATGCCCCGGTGCGCCGAACTTTAGAGCCAATTAGCCCCGCGTTCGGAGGTTAGGAAACTAAAAACGACTCAACAACTCAACAAAATACACCGCCTCTTCTCCGTTTTCAATCCTCAAATCCGCCACAATTCCCGCTCCCTCAAAGTTATAACGAATACCCGTCAGGCGGTTTTCGGCGTGCATCGGTGCGCTGAAAACCGCTTTTTCGTTGAGGTAAATCGTTAAATTTTTCTCCGTTCCGACGCATTTTAATTTTACATTTTCCGAAAAATCCACGCCGAAAGCCGAGAGGTCGGTGTTGCTGCCCGAATAGTTTGTATCGAGTACGCGCAGGTGATTTTCGGCGATGCAGCCGGGGGCGGACAAAGGAACAATAACGACCTCGCCCGCGCAGTAGAGGATAATTTGCGCCCGCTGACAGGGAAAAATATTCGCGTCGGCACGGTTGCGCAAAACGGTTTCTAAGGTAAAATTATTGACGCGCGTATCTCCGAAGTCTCTGACCTGAAACAGGCTGACCGGCGGGCTTTTTTCCGACTGTAAAATGCCTTTTTGCGTCAATAAAGCAGGCGTGACGCCGATGCCTTCCGCGTGTCGTATTTCTTCATCCGAAAAATAGCGCGGCTCGGGTTCGGTGTCGATGACCGCCAACCAATCTTCCGATTTTATCCACACATCTTCTTCGCGCACGACCTGATTATCGACGACTAATTTTGCTTTGAAACAGCCCGGCGTGTAGTACAAAGAAGTGACGATACTGTCGCTTTGCGAGACGATTTGTCGGCGTTCGGCGTCCCAATTTTGCTGAATTTCGACCACCGCTCCGGGCGGTGCGGCGGCGGCATCGTAGGTGAAAACCACCGAATTCGGCAGTCCTTCCGCGACGGTTTTTACCGAAAAAGCGAAGTCGTCCGAGTTGTAGGCAACGGGTTTATTTTCGTCGGTAGAATTGGTGTAGGAAAGGGCAAAAATAATACATAAAATTGCCGTCGAAATCGCCGCCGCTGCCGGCAAAATTTTCCTTCTTGCCACACCTGAATTTTGTGTTTTTCTTTCCTCGATTACCGGCACTTTTTCGGCTTCTTTTGCCTGCAAATTTATCCCGTAATCCCGCCAATTTTTCGCGCCCGCAAAAATCGCCAAAGCATCGAGGGTGCTGCGATTGGGCACCGAGCTGTATTCCGCCTTACCGTACAATCTTTTCAACGTCGTGACGCTTAACTGCACCCCCGAGGCATCGGTAATCAACTCGCGCAGTCGCGCAAAGTCGCTCGTATTCCACCCGTTCGGACTGCCCCAATTCGTTTTTTCGGCGATGTCAGTCAGCAAAATCGCTAAAATTTTCTGCTCCGATTTATTTTTCAAGTCACTCATAATCAATGTCTTAGATACGTGAACAGATTTGAACGGACGTGCCGGCGCGGTGTTTTGTCCGTTTGCCCGGCTTGCTTGCATATTTGCAATATCGAATTACAAAATAAGAAATTTTATTACGGAAAAACAAGAACGCTGCGCAAAAGCAAAAGATTCTGCCTTCCGACAAAAAACTGTAAAAAAATGAAATTCAGTCTCTCGCTGTGCCTCTCTTTTTTCTTTTTCACACAGATTGCGTTCGCACAATTCAGCGTCAGCGGTCAAATTACCGACTCCGCCGGCAGTCCTTTGGATTTTGCGAATGTACTGCTTTTAAATGCCGCCGACAGCATTTTTATCGACGGCACGACGACGCTCACCGAAGGGCGTTTTGACCTCAATCCGGCGGCGGCGGGCGACTACCTGCTGCGCGTCGAAATGTTGGGTTTCGACACTTACTATTCCGACGTTTTTACCCTCAATTCCGACACCGCAGCAAAGGATTTTGCGGCGATAATTTTAACGGAAGGCGGCATCGAATTAGCGACCGTCAACGTCACCGCCGAAAAGCCCGTTTTCGAGCAGCGCATCGACCGCACCGTGGTCAATGTGGAAAACACGATTACCTCCGCCGGCCTGTCCGCGTTAGAAATTTTGGAACGCTCGCCCGGCGTCCTCGTCAATCGGCAGGGCGGTATTTCCATGCTCGGCAAAAACGGGGTGAATGTGATGATTAACGGTCGCCTGAACTACATGCCGCAGGACGCGCTCACGGATTTTTTGGCGGGGCTGAGCGCGGATAATATCGTGTCGATTGAATTGATAACGACGCCGCCCGCCGAGTTTGACGCCGAGGGCAATGCGGGTTACATCAACATCATTTTGAAGAATAATCCGGACGACGGTTTTAACGTAAATTACAGCTTGGCGGCGGGTTACGGGCGCGGGGCTTTGGCAAACGGAAACGTGAATTTTAATTTGCGCAAAAACAAAATCAATTTGTTCGGCGGTTACGGTTATAGTTACGATGCACGTCCCGAGTTTTCCGACCAAACGCGGCGCACCGGTCTCGGCGACGACTTTTTTGCCGCCTACCTGCGTAAAGACCGCAATCCGGTGCGCAATAACCAAAACGGACGTTTGGGCTTAGACTACCAAATCGACGATAAAACGACGGTCGGTGTCTTGGTTTCCGGCTACATCAATCGCCGGGATATGGAAGAGGAAAGTTTTATATCCTTTCGTCCGGCAACAGCTCCCGACACGATTATTACTTCGGATAACATCGAGCAAAATTATTGGAAACACCTGCAAACCAATCTGAATTTTAACCGTCGTTTTCAAAACGGCACGCTGAACATCGACCTCGACCGGCTGCTTTGCGACAACCGAAATCCGGTAGATTACGACCGGGATTTTGCTTTAGCCGACGGCGATTTTTTGTTTAACGAGCAATTACGCTCCCGCAAATATTCGCCGTTCAGCATTAATGTGGCGAATGCGGATTACACTTTTTCGGCTTTTAAAACGGGAAAATTGAGTACGGGAGTAAAGGCCGTCCTTTCCGAATTTGAAAATGAAATCTCCGCCGACCGCGACGGAACTATCCTCCCGCAATATACCGACCGCAGCGATTTGAGCGAAAAAGTATTTGCCGCCTACGCTCAACTCGACCGCCCGCTGAGCGAAAAAATTACGGCGAAAGTCGGTCTGCGTTACGAATACTCCGACACCCGGCTCCTCTCCGACACCGAAGGCACGACCGTGGACAGAGCTTTCAGCGCACTGTTTCCGAGTCTGTTTTTGCAGTACCGCCCCGACGAGACGCAGCAACTCAACCTGTCGTACAGCCGGCGCATCAATCGCCTTTCGTTCAGCAACATGGCGGGTTTTGCCGTTTTTCTCGACCCGCGCACTTTGTTTGCCGGCAACGCCCGTTTGCAGCCCGCCCTCGCCGATGCCGTGCAGGTCGGTTATCGTTTTAAAACCGTCAACGTGCAGGTACAATACACGCAGGAAGACAGCACGATTGTTTTGTTTCAAAATCGCTATGACCCCGCGACCGGCATCACGACCATCGTGCCCGATAATCTGCAAAAAAGTCAACTGCTCACGGCCTCCGTCGCCTTTCCGCTGCGCGTGAAAAAGTGGTGGAACATGCGCCTTTTCGGTCAGTTCAGCTACACCGAGGCCGTCACCGCCGAGGAAAATCTGACCTACACCGTCAGTCAGGCAAACTTCTTTCTCAACGGGAGTCAGACTTTTACCTTACCGGCGGATTACAGCATCGAGTTATCCGGATTTTATCGGTCGGGCAATGTCAACGGAAATATTATTGTACGGCCGATGGGTGTTTTAAATTTTGGGGTACAAAAGAAATTGAAAAACAACGCGCGTTTATCCTTTAACATCAGCGACGTGTTCAACTCCTTGCGGGCTATGGTCGAGACCGATATTCCCGCCGAAAACTTTTTCGCCGAGCGGCAATTCGATTTCAGCCAACGCACTTTCACGTTGAGCTATTCGTCTTCCTTCGGCAACAGCAAAGTCAAAGCCGCTCGCAAAAGAGACAGCGGGGGAGAGGAACGGCAGCGGGTGAATTGATAGGACGGTGGACGGTTTTTTTACGGTGGACGGTGGACGGTTTTAGGGTGGACGGCTGCACGGGATTTTGCCGGTTTTGCGGGAGTGAAAATTTTTGTCGAAAGAAACAGGCTTTCTTTTGATGAAATAATTCCGCAAAACCGGCATCTTTACGTTTGGGTTTAGTTGTCGGTTGTCAGTTGCCGGTTGACCGTCGCGCGTGACTTCGGCGCGTCTTTATATAAGGTGTGCAACTTTTCGAGGATAAAACCGATTCACTTATACAAAGTAACCGGAAGCAGTCTAACATCTAACATCTAACGTCTAACATCTAAAATCTAACGTCTAAAGTCTTAACATAAATGACCGACACCTATCGCCACAAAGGCATGCGCCGCCGTTTAGTCGAAACCCTTCGCAGCAAAGGGATTGAAGACAAGCGCGTACTCGCCGCCGTGGAGAAAATACCGCGTCATTTCTTTCTTGACAAAGCCTTTGAAGAGCACGCCTATGAGGACAAAGCCTTTCCCATCGGCAACAAGCAGACCATTTCGCAGCCTTACACCGTTGCTTTTCAGACGCAACTTTTGGCAATTAAAAAACGGGAGAAGGTTTTGGAAATCGGCACCGGCAGCGGTTATCAGGCGGTCATTTTGGGGGCACTCGGGGCGCGGGTTTATACCGTCGAACGGCAGGAAGATCTGTTTCATAAGACAAAAAAACTCATCCGTTTTTTTCAAATGTCTAACATCCGCTGCTACCTGCGCGACGGCAATAACGGACTGCCCGAGTTTGCGCCTTTCGACAAAATCATCGTGACGGCGGGCGCGGCGGAAATACCCGAAGCGTTGCGGATGCAGTTAAAAATCGGCGGCATTATGGTCATTCCCGTCGGTAAAAAAGTACAAAAAATGTTGCGCATTACGCGCATATCCGAAAATGAATGGACAGAGGAGGAGCGCGGTGCTTTTCGTTTTGTGCCGTTTTTATCCGGTATCAACAAGCGGGCGGGTAGGGGGTAAAAGTCGGGACTAATCATTATTGAGTAATTCGGGAGATTAAGCGGCGCAAATTTTTGCGAAAAAATAAATTTTAGTATTTTTGCCTTTCAACACAAATTCATCATAGGCTATATTTTAAAATCAAGCAAGGTAAATCCGACTGATTTATCGCTGTTTGCTTTTGCCCTTCACTTTTTCCGCACATACAATTACCCGAACAATAAAGCACAGAAGAATTTTTTTACCCGAAAAAACAAACTTCCTGATGCGTACTAAAGAAGAATGGATTTCAGAATTTAACACGATTGTAGAAAATAACCTCAGCAATCCTTTTTTTACCAACACAGACATAGCCGAGGCCATGGACATGAGTGAAAGACAATTCTATCGCTGTGTCGTGGAGTTATTGGGAACTTCCCCCAATAACTACATCCGAGATATGCGCCTGAGCAAGGCCTCCGAAATGATACACAGCGGAGAGTATAATACCGTCAAGGAAATTGCCTTGCGGGTAGGTTTTCGTAAGGTATCTTACTTCAGCAAAATTTACACGGAGCGGGAGGGCGTGTCGCCGGCGTCGATTTTAAAGAATTATTATTGAATACGGAGCCGGCGGAATGCTCGATTTACTATCTATATGATTTCTTTTGAATTTTCGTCTTATGTTCACGAAGTTTTCGAGAAAAAATGTGATTTAGAGGCTATTTGGCAGAAATAAGGAGTTTCGGGCGTATTTGGGGAGTAATTGGCGGAAAAACGGGGGATTTATTCCGAGGAAAAGTCATATTTAATTCTACCTTTGCAATGTAATCGAGATAAGGAATACCAATCGGAAATCTTAATGACCGATACGGAATTTAAACTCCATATCTTTTTATTACTCACATCTGTTTTATCGGCTGAATATTTTTTTACAAACATCATCTGTAATCGAGAACAAATAATTCTTTCGGAATATTCAATGACCGACATGAATTAATGATACGTTTCTCATTGTTCACATCTGTTTTATCGGCTGAATATATTTTTACAAAGACCATAGTCTAATCCAAAAAAAAGTAACCCCGTAAAGTAAAGTATATTTTCATAGCTTTCCTTCACGACGATTTTTTTATACGAAGTCCGAATTTCAATTTGTGTGCTGCTGCATACGAAGCAACCTTGTATTGTCTTGTTTTAACAATGAAATTACAAGAAAATAAATTGCTTCTGTATTATCAAATTAACAGAGAAATGCCTCTCCGGTCGGAGAAAGTATCTGCTCTGCGCACACACCGACAACGCACTGTCGAAAACTGTTAGAAAACATAACGCGGATATTTTCCGTGCCGACACTCCGATGACTGCGGAGTAACAAATAAATAACCGACTGACCGCGCCTCACCGCCCGGTCGATTTTTAAATCACCCTAAATACTGTTCACATGAAGTTTACCCTCATCCACAACTCTGTGGCTACCTGTCACTGTCCTCTTCCTTACGACAATTTGCTCAAAACCGAAAGAATGCGCGGCTCGGCGTAGTCCGGTCTC
>JAHDCG010000269.1 GCA_020629965.1 Saprospiraceae bacterium
GATGTACGATGTACGATGTACGATGTACGATTTACGATTGCTTGGAGATAGTGGAATTATTTAGGTATCGGTTATTTTTCTTGAGGTTTCTTGCTTTGAAAAAAAAATTGTCTGTTAAATCCTGTCACTCAAAATGCAAGAACCTCGTAGAGACGTACCAATGGGACGTCTTGCTATGCAAAAGTGAAGTCACCAATATTAACGCTTCTTTTCTCTCCTTAAAAAATGTTGAAACTCTGAATATAACAGCACGCTCCGGGGCAGACGTCGCAGTGCAACGTCTCTACGGCGGCGGGTTCTCGATATTTGAGAAGTTATCAAATCCCGTTTTTTTTATTTTCGGTATTCCTTCTGCAATTTAAGAAAAATAACATTTTACAGAACAACGAAACTGCCCCGGTAAATTTAATTACCCAAAAGCGAGAACCCCGTAGAGACGTGGCATTGCCACGTCTTGCTATGAAAAAATAAATCGCCTGACAAACCCAATCCCTTTAAGGTGAGAACCCCGTAGAGACGTACCATCGGGACGTCTTGCTATGGAAAAGTGAAGTCACCAATATTAACGCTTCTGTTCACTTCTTAAAAAAATGTTGAAACTCTGAATATACCGGCACGCTCCGGGGCAGACGTCGCAGTGCAACGTCTCTACGGGGGCGGGTTCTCGACATTTAGAAAATTACCGGATACCGTTTTTATTTTCGGTATATCTTCTGCAATTTACCGCCGATAACATTTTAATCCTCAATTTCCCGCCCCTTCCCCCGCAGATTCCTATTTTTGCGCCGAAATCGCGGGGTGGGGAACTTCTCTCTCCGCCGTGCGGTTTAACACCGAAATACACGCACGGTGCGGTCTTGCCGCTCCGAAAAAAAAATATATTACAGCAGATGAATTTTATCCAAGAATTGCAGTGGCGCGGCATGCTGCACGACAAAATCGACGGCATTGAAGAGGTGATGACCGAGAGAAAAATCACGGGTTACATCGGTTTCGACCCGACTGCGCCCTCGTTGACTATCGGCAATTATGTGCAAATTATGCTGCTGCGTCTGTTGCAAAATGCGGGTCACCGCCCGATTATCCTGATGGGCGGTGCTACGGGACGTATCGGCGACCCTTCGGGCAAAGACAAGGAACGCGAACTGAAAAGCTACGAGGAACTCGATCGCAATTTGGCTTTTCAACAAAAACAATTCTCGAAATTCTTAGACTTCGACGGCCCGAATGCGGCGATTGTGGTGAACAACTACGATTTCTACAAAAATATGAACGTCTTAGACTTCTTGCGCGATGTGGGTAAAAGCATCACCGTGACCACGATGATGAATAAAACCAGTGTTGAAAAGCGCATTAAAACCGGGATTTCTTTTACCGAGTTCAGCTACCAACTGCTGCAAGGCTACGATTTTCAGGCTTTATTTCAAGAGCACGACTGTATTCTGCAAATGGGCGGCAGCGACCAGTGGGGAAATATCCTCGCCGGCACGGAGTTTATTCGCCGCAATTTGGAGCAAAAAGCCTACGGTGTCACCACGCCGTTGCTGACGAAAGCGGACGGTTCTAAATTCGGAAAATCGGAAGCGGGCAACATTTGGCTCGACCCGGAGATGACTTCGCCGTACCAATTTTACCAGTTTTGGCTGAATTCGGATGACCGCGATTTGAGTAAATTCATGAGATATTTTACTTACAAATCGCAGGAAGAAGTCGTCGCATTGGAAAAAGAATACGCCGAAAATCCGCAGGGCTTAAAGCGCATTTTGGCAGAGGAATTGACGCGCCGCGTGCACAGCGATGAAGACTACAATTCGGTATTAAAGGTGACAAATTTGTTATTTAACAAAAAAGCTACCCGCGAAAATTTATTGGAAATGAGCGCGTCCGATTTGAAAAGCGTTGCCGGCGAAATCACGACCTTCTCCGTGTCTGCCGACAAGCTGAAAAACGGGGTGAATATCTGTGATTTGCTCGCCGAAGAAACGGAAATGCTCTCTTCCAAAAGTGAAGCCCGCCGCGCCATCAAAGGCAATGCGGTCAGTGTCAACAAGGAAAAAATCACTTCGCCCGAGGCTGTGGTAAACTCCGAAGCATTATTGCAAGGCAAATACATCATGGTGGAAAACGGGAAGAAGAATAAGTTTTTGTTGGTGGCGGAATAAGAGGGGAGAGGGGAGAGGAGAGAGGCTGTATGCACTTATACGGCTGCCTGCTCTTGACGCATCTGATAATCAAAAAAGGGTCGAAACGGATTGCTTCCGGTTCGACCCTTCCTTTTTCCGGCAAAAGCCGCCCGTCCACCGTAAAACCGTCCACCGTA
>JAHDCG010000270.1 GCA_020629965.1 Saprospiraceae bacterium
AACCGTTATCGACAATCGCCACGGTGATATTCGGCGAGCCGAGGTCGTTCATAAACTCCCAGGCTTTGATGACTTTTGCGTCCGCACCCGCTTTAATTCGATAATTGGCATCCGAAATCAATCCGTTGTTTTCGAGATGCCATTGGTGCGAAAAAAGACTGTCCATCGGTCGTGAGTAGGCGTACTCATCGAGGTAAGTGTCCATATCCGGCTCGGCGGACTCGACCAGAGAAATGTGGCTCAACGCCGCCGCGACCTTAATCGGATTCGGCGAATTTTCGGTGACTTTGACCAACATAGCGTCCTCTTCTTCCCGATTTTCGAGCAGATGCAGATTAAATTCATCCAACACCAGCATTTTTTCCTCGCTGTTCAGTCCTTTTTTAAAAACGATATAAACCTCGCCGTTGGGCACTAAAGGCCGGTCGCTGCCCTCGCGGTAATAGACATGCGTGCCTAAATCGACCTCGTCTTTTTCGCGGGCGGCATCGAGCGCGTCGTCCACGTTATCTTCTTTTTCTTTGGCAAGGCGCACCACTTCAAAGCCGCCGAGGTTGCGGTGAAAGCGTTTTTCTACAAAATCTTTTTCGGAAAGGTCGGTGGCTGGCGCGGATTTAAGACCAACCAAATTTTTACTTTTGGTCAGTTTGGTCTCTCCGCGGTCGGATTTGACGATATATTCTTTTCCCATAGGTCGTGTTGTTTTCTCAAATAGCGTAAAAGGTGTGTCGTTTGTTTACTGCCGTAATATTTTATCGATTTCGGCAAGGCTGATGCCCGTTATCTCGCTGATTTTTTCAAAAGACAAATTTGCGGCGTGCAGATTTTTGACGGTTTGGCGGCGATTTTGTTCTAAGGCATCGGCACGTTTACCTTGTTCTTTGGCAAGCTTTTCTTGCTCTGCTGCCCGCTTTTCTTGCTCCTCGGCTCTTTTTCTTTGTGACGCTGCTTGTTTTTCCTGTTCCTCGGCCCGCTTTGCGTTTTTTTCCGCGAGTCTTGCGTTTTTCTCCGCAAGTTTTGCATTTTCTTCAGCTTCTTTTGCTTTCGATTCAAACTTTCTGTCCCTCAAATTCAGTTCCGCTAACAGTTCATCTTCAATACTCATTACCTCTTCCAATTCAGGCTTACCCGCTACACTTTCCAAGCGTTGCAAAATGCGTTCGTATTCATCCGGGTAAGTCTCGCGGTCAATTACCAAAACGTGCCCGTCCGAGTTTTCTAATTTTGCCGTTTGATCAAAAATACTCAAAAATCGCTCTAAGCGGGTACGGCGATTTTCTTTTAACCAACGGACTTGAATAACCACCGCATCGTGCGTCAGACTTTCGATAAACTCATACTTTTTATCAATTATCTCTTCCGTCGCCGCATCGTAATAATTTCTTTTCACACGAATGACAGGTGCCTTTTCGGTCGTGAATTTTTCGCCGATGATGTAAATCGGATAAATCGGTAAAGCCTGTCCGTCCGCGCTGATGTTGTTCGGATGCTGATACTGCTTGCCCAAATATTTGCGAAAGCGCATGATTTGAAAGTGGTATTTCGCTTTTTGCAGCTTGATAATCACCAACTTCTCCTCGCCGTTCGCGTCTCTTATCGTCGCGCTGAAATCCATGCGGGTCAAGGTAATGCGGATTTCATCGGCGGTAAAATGTGTGCTGTCGGTCGGTCGCAAAGTCAATTCCGTCACCTCCGTCTGCAAGACCGCACCGATAAACATCCGCGCCGAGAGATTGTCTTCCATCAGGTAACGAAAAACGGCATCGTACAGCGGATTGGCTATTCTGACTTTATTTTTATCGGCGAATAAGGGCATTTTTATTTTTTGATTTTAAAGTTAAAACAACTTTAGCACCCCGATAGTCGCTGCAAGATAGAATTATTTCGGAATTATTTTTAAAATTGAGCGGTAAAAGGTTAATTATCAGATTGTTACCGGGTTTGAAGTTATTTTCGCCTTCGACGCTTTTCTTTATTTTCAACGGAATAAATTTAATGCTCGCTCGGGAGAAAGACGTCGCAGTGCAACGTCTCTACGCGGCAACCGGTACAGAAAGATTCTTAATTCTGCATTTTGCCCAACTTCTCAACCTCAAAACCTACCAACCCTTCTAAACCGTTACCCGCTCCCGCACCTCCGCTTCCGTAAACGCACCGCCCGCCGCAAAATGGCAAACCGTTCGCACCTGCGGCGTATCGAAGTTTTCACGCACCGCCTTTTTCGCAAAAAAGAAATAATTACCGAATTCCTTTTCGATTTTATGGCGGCGGGTCTTGG
>JAHDCG010000271.1 GCA_020629965.1 Saprospiraceae bacterium
CGACCACTACATTCGCGTCGAAAAAGGCTTCATCGACGAAAATATTAACGCCGAAACATTGGCGCAAGACCCGAATAATTTGACTTACGAAGATGCGATTGTCAAAGTCAATGTCAGCGGAACGCCTTACATTTTGGAGCGGATCAACGGCAACGAAGAAGGGCTGCAACGTGAAACCGGCTTTTTTGCCAACGACCCGAACTACCTTTACAAAATGGAAGATGTCAATCTTGTTAACAGTTCCGTTATTGAAGTAATTATCGACCGCGGTCCGGGTTTTGATGAAGTCAGAACGGAAAATCCCATTCCGATTATCGACAATTTTACTTTACGGTCTCCCAATCCGTTACAGGGCGGAAAAGTCGGTATTCGCACCGATGAAACGCGCTTTACGCTGCGTTATGACGCGCCGACGGAAGCAAAAATTTTTGATGCGTTTCTCACCTTTCACTATACGGAAACGCCCAACAGCGGCGGTCAAAGCGTAGATAAATCGTTCACGTGGACGGTGGCGCGCAACCAAATTCGCCCGACGACGGGTGATACGGATTTGACGCTTTCCGCGAAAGAGGGCAGAGATTTTTTCAATGCTTTGGTGGCCGCAATTCCCGAAATGTCGGGCGTAACGCGTTCTTTTCGCAAGTTCAGTGTCGAAATTTCGGCGGGCGGACAGGCTTTTGCCGATTACATTTCACTGACTCAGGCCAATACCGGTATCACCTCTTCGCAGGAAGTGCCTAATTTTTCTAACCTCACGGAAGGTTTGGGTCTGGTGTCTTCCAAATTCGTTTTGCAAGTCGATAGTCTGGATATTTCTTCGACGACTTTACAGGAGTTGCGGACGGGGGAGTTGACGGCGGATTTGAATTTTGAGTAATATATTTTACGAAACCGATATAAAAAAAGCGACCGATTTCATTACTTGAAATCGGTCGCTTTTTTGTTTAAAGGTTTAGTTGATTTAGGCGTTTAGATGCGTAAACCGTTAAATACCCTTATGCTCACGGACTTTTGAACGTTTCATTAAGCTGCTATGCGGTGTTCAAAAAACAAAAACCAATAAAATTACCGCACCCCGAAAACCTCGAAGGCCGCATGCTCCTCTTCTAAAATCAAAAAGAAGCCGTTCAGATAATTGATAATTTCTAAGCGCGACTCTAACCGCAGCAATTTGAATTCACGCACCAAATCAATAAGTTTCTGCCGGTTTTCCATAAAGTGAGCAGACATCAAATCGAAGTCTTTGCGGGAAGCAAAACGCCCGAAAAAATGACGCTGCTGCACCGTAGAGTGATGTAAATCGGGGTCGGGTACGGCATATTCCGCATTGACGACGCCCGAAAAATCGAAATCGTAAGGCACAATCAAATTGTCGTTTTCGCTGCCGGTATTTAATTTAACTGCCTTAACATTGCGCAGCCCGGGTATGTCCCAGTCTTCGTTGCCGATCATGTATTGAAACATCGCGGTCAGGTTGGCGGGTGCGTAAGCTATTTTCCCCTCCGACAGACCGTGGCACTCGCATTCGCTGCCGTTGAGCCGTGCCGCCATTTCGTCCGTGTCTTCGATTAAGAAGCCGTAGCGGGTAATCGGGCGCATGGAGTTGTGCAAATCGACGTATTTGATTTTGACCAACAGCACCCGGTAACTGTTGTCTGTCAGGGTGTTATACATTTGATAAGTCAAATACTCGCGCAATACATTATCTTTGCCGTCACCTTTTTCGTCAACGCAGTGCGTGACTAATTTCAATTTGTCAAAGTCACCGTGCAGACCCGCTTCGTTTAATCTATCCTTGGAAAAATTTAATTTCAGCGGCGGAAAATCACAGATGCGGCGACGGAATTTACCGCGCGGTTTGACCTTTAATCGGTGCTCAAAAGTCTCGTTGCGGTCTTTTAAATACGCCGGTTGATAGTCTGCTTGCGGGTCGTTTAACAACAATTTCTGCAAATCGGTCGTCAAAGTAAACTCGAAAATATCGTCTTCGGCGTGAGCGAGAAAGTCATCGAAAACGCTGCGGTAACTTTTATTTGCCGTGTCGATGCGATAAACGCTTTCAGGCAGCTTTTGCGTCAGCGTCGGACTTGTCAAGTGCTGTGTACTGTCCTGTTCTGAGGTTGCCTGCCCGCTTATCTTCTGCAAGTTGCTGTTGGACAAAGCGAGCGGTAAAAAACCAAGAATTAAGACGCAGGTCAGTATCGGTACGGGATTTAATGTGATAATTTTCATAAATTTTCATTCTTTTTCGTGCTGTTGAACCCGCCTTACTTA
>JAHDCG010000147.1 GCA_020629965.1 Saprospiraceae bacterium
ATTTTTTCAATACTTGCTTGAGTCAAGTGTCAGACACCTAAGTAGTTACAAAAAATGATAATATCTTCGGTGAATGATTGATGCAAAATTGCGGGAAAGAAGAAAGTGAATTGAAACGAATATCGCTACAAGTCAAATTAAAATTTATCGAATGTCGATAATAAGACGGACGGTGATACAGTGAACGGCAGACGGCTGTTTAAATGTAATTGCAAAACTTAAAACTACGGAATTTGAAATTCGGCAGACTCGATGATTTAACGGATACAGATTTTTCCTTACCTCCCGACGCGGCGGGTACGGCGGCTTTGCTCGATGAATTGCCGGCGGTCGAAGACCCGCATTTCTACATCGGCTGCACGGGCTGGAGCATGAAAGAGTGGGTCGGCAAAACCTACCCGAAGGGCACGAAGACGCCCGATTTCCTGCGGCAATACGGCAAGCAATTCAACACCATCGAACTCAACACCACCCACTACCGCATTCCCGACCCGGCGACGGTGCGCAAGTGGTACGAAGCCGTGCCCGCCGATTTTCGCTTTTGCCCGAAAATACCGCAGAGCATTTCACACCGCAACGATATGGGGCTGACCGACGGCACTTTGCGCACTTTTGTCGATAACATCGGCGGCTTGCAGGAAAAAATCGGCTGCTGCTTTATGCAAATGCCGCCCTATTTCGCCAAGAAAGATTTGCCGCGTTTGCGTACTTTTTTAAATCAATTCCCCGCCGACCTGCCCCTTGCCGTCGAGGTCAGGCACGAGACTTTTTTCCAAACCGAAAACGACTTCGAGCCTCTTGCACAACTTCTGGAAAGTCAAGGCAGAGCCTTCGTCATCACCGATGTAGCCGGTCGCCGCGATGTACTGCACAACCGCCTGACCAACCCCGTCGCTATGATTCGTTGGAACGGAAACGGACTCATCGACTCCGACTACCGACGCCTCGACGCTTGGACAAATCGCCTGCAAAAATGGACGGAAAACGGTATCGCCGAAGTTTATTTTTTTACCCACGAACCCGACAACGTCCTTGCTCCCGAAGCCACGGATTATTTGGTCGATAAAGTAAAACACCTCGGCGAAGTGCGCGGCCCGTCTTTCTACGATGAAGATGCGGGCGAGCAAATGAGTTTATTTTGAGACGGCGAACCGAATTGCGGCGATTGACGGTCGCCGGCAGCCCCCGCTTTAGGCGCAAAAAGTCGAAGAGGAATATTCCCCTCTCTCAACATTATGCTCCTTTCCTACCTTTAAGTTTCGGCGGTTTCGTATCTTTGCACGCGAGAAAAATACACAATTAAAAGATGTCCTTTTGCGTTCTTTTTCGTCGGTTTACAATTTACGCACTTCTCCCCTGCCCCGGCGGCGGGAAAAGTATCTGACCTCCCCGAAATACGACCGAAAAAAATACATCGAAAATATCTCATTTTATGCAAATCAGAGCAAGCAAAGAAGAGTTGGCGGAGAGAATGCCGCGCTACCGAAAGCGTGTCAGAATAATGTGGATGACCTTCATCGCGGCGGTCTTAGCGGTCGCTTTTTTGTTCATCGGCTTGTCATTCAGTGACCTTCCCAAGACCTCGGAACTGGACAACGAAGTACCCGAAACCGCCTCGCAGATTTTCAGCAAAGACGGTGCGGTACTCGGACGTTTTTACGTCGAAAACCGCGTCCCCGTTGAGTTTGAGGATTTAAACGAACACGTCGTCAATGCCCTCATTGCCACCGAAGACGAGCGTTTTTACAAACACAGCGGCATCGACTTTAAAGGCACGGCGCGCATGTTTGCCTACGCGGGTACACGCGGCGGAGCGAGTACGATTACGCAGCAGCTCGCCAAGTTGTATTTTACGGGTACGAGTTCTAAAAATAAATTTCAGCGCGGGGTGCAAAAACTCAAAGAATGGGTCATCGCCGTGCGGCTGGAGCGTCAATATACCAAAGAAGAAATTCTCGCTAAATACCTCAACAAGTTCGATTTTCTTTACTCAGGTCACGGTATTCGGGCGGCGGCGGAGACTTATTTCGGCAAAGACCAAAGCGAACTTCGCCCCGAAGAAGCAGCGATGCTGGTCGGCATGTTAAAAAATCCGTCGGTCTATAATCCGAAAAGAGACCCCGAAAAAGCTAAAAAACGCCGCGAAGTCGTACTGAAGCAAATGGTGCGCAACAAGTTGATTACCAAAGCCGAATACGATGAATTTCGGACAATTCCCGTCGATATTTCAGGCTTTAAAAGACGCGACCATAACGACGGTCTCGCCCAATATTTCCGGGTAGAACTCGGCAAGGAAGTCCGCAATATTTTGCGTCAAAAAGAATACTACGACCCCGCGACCGGCGAAGCACGCGACATGTACCGCGACGGTCTGAAAATTTATACCACCATCGACACCGCCATGCAGCGCATTGCCGAAGAGCAAATGATAAAGCACATGGCGGACTTGCAGGAAAAATTTGAGAAGCACTGGAAAGGCAAAGACACCTGGGAATACGTCGAACCGGACCCCGAAGATTTTAATCCCGAAAAGTCGAAGTTGAAAGAGTTGGAAATTCGCGCCAAAACCATGGAACGCTACGTGCGCCGCTCCGAGCGTTACGAAAAAATGCGCAACGCACAACTCTCCGGCATCCTTTCCGATATGGCAAAAAAAGTCAAAGGTCTCAAAACCCGCGACGCCGACATCGAGCGCATGCTGGCAGAGGACAAAGAAAAAGGCAGCATCAAAAGAATGCGCCGCGCAGGCAGTTTTTCGCGCGAAATGGAAGCGGACTACCTGACCGCCATGAAAACGCCGGAATGGAAAAAACTGAAAGGCGCGTGGTACAATTTTCAAAAAGACGTAGAAAAAGCCTTTGCCAAGCCCGTTAAAATGCGCGTGTTTTCCTATGAAACCGAAAGCATGGAAGTCGATACCGTGATGAGTCCGACGGACAGCATCAAGTACCTCAACAACTTTCTGCAAATGGGCAGCATGGCCGTGGACCCCGTGACGGGCGAGGTCAAAATGTGGGTCGGCGGCATCAATCACCGTTGGTTTCAGTACGACCACGTGACCAGCAGCCGGCAGGTCGGTTCTACTTTTAAGCCGTTTATTTATTCGACCGCCATCGGTTTGCAGGGTATGTCGCCTTGTTTTCAAGTCTTAGACCAAGCCTACACGCTCTTCCCCGGCGAGGGTAATTTTAACCTGCTGAAAGAGTGGACACCGAAAAACTCGGACAACAAATATTCCGGCGACCGCCTGACGCTGCGCGAAGGTTTGCGCAAGTCGAAAAACACCGTTTCCGTCTATTTGATGAAGCAACTCGGTGACACCGACCCCGTGCGCGGTCTCATTCACAACATGGGCATCGACAGCACGACGCAGTACGCCAACGGTCGCTACCGCGTGCCGAAGCAGCCCTCCATCGCGCTCGGTGCCACGGATTTAACGGTCAAAGAAATGGTTGGTGCTTACACGACTTTCGCCAACGGCGGCGTCTATACCAAGCCCTATTTTATCAGCAAAATCGCAGACCGCAACGGTGTCGTCATTTACGAAAATACGCCCGAAACCCGCGTCGCTTACAACGAACGCCACAACTACGTGATGGTCGAAATGCTGCGCTACTCGGGTGCATTGCAGGGTGCACTCAAAAGCGACGTCGGCGGCAAAACGGGTACGACCAACAGCCACGTGGACGGTTGGTTTATGGGCATCACGCCCAATCTGGTCGTCGGCACCTGGGTCGGCGGCGAAGACCGCTGGACGCGCTTCCGCACTATCACCATGGGACAAGGCGCACGTCTCGCCAAGCCTTTTTTCAAAAACTTTATGCTCGAAGTCGAAGCCGATGAAAACATTGCCTTGGACACGAAAAAACGCTTTACCCGCCCGCGCGGCGACCTCGGCATCGAGCTGGATTGTACCGCTTACGAGCAGCAAAACGGCGATTTGCCGACCGATAACGAAGGCGATGAATTTGACGACGGCTTCGGTGACCAAGTGCTGCCGCCGCTGGATTCGACTAAAAAAAGACCGATTGCGGAGCAGGGTTTCGGGGATGAGATTGATTTTTAGAATGAGGAGAGAGGGGTCAGGAGAGAGGTGAGAGGGGCGCGGTTCTCTGTAGCCGAGGTACGGGGTACTTCTCTTAAAAAATAACTCGAAGCATTTAGTCCTTCTTCCGAATTTCAGAAAAAATAAGTACCTCGTACCTTTTACCGAAACAGAAGCACGGGACACCTAAGCCGTTTTGAAATACCGGAATTTAATGACAATTTACTATCGTCCGGAGCGCGCCCCGTCCACCGTCCGCCATCAACCGTCCACCGTAAAATGAACCTTCTCGACCGTCTTTTCTCTTCCGCCCCGGACAGCAACGACCCGCCGATTCGTTTCGGTCGCTACTCCGATATTTACAAAAAGCCGGCGCGGTACGAGGCTTGGGATAAATCGCTTTCTTATTTTGAAGACAAAAAATATTTGGCGGCGTATCGGGCGTTTTTTCAGTATTTGGGCGACGATGAGGTCAAAAATGTGCTGACCGAAGAGGAAAATAACTGTGTGTACTTTACTTGTTATCAGGGTTCAAAAAAGATAACGGGCAGTGCGGATAATGTCTCGATTAAAGCCGAAGCAAAAATAGCCGACGCCGGTGCGCTGACCGATACGAGCTTTTTTCGGGATTTGCTGGAGCGCAATTTTGAACTGGAATACTGCCGTTTTGCCCTCGACCCCGACCGCAATCTTACCATCGTTTTCGATACGCCCGTGCTCAACGGCTCGCCTTACAAACTGTACTATGCGCTGCGCGAAATGGCACTGCAAGCCGACAAACAAGACGACCTGCTGCTCGAACGCTACCCCGCCCTGCTGCCCGTCAACACGGGACACACCGCACAACTGCCGCCCGCCGAAAAGAAAATCAAATACGACTTTGCTCTCCGAGAAATCAACAAAACCTTAGCCGACGTCGAGCGGCTGCAACCGCGATTGACGGATTATCCCGGCGGCATCGCTTACCTGTTATTGAGTTTGTGCTATCGTTTGGATTATCTGTTGGTGCCGCAGGGTGCGGTGACGGATACTCTGGAGCGCATTCACCGCACGTGGTTTGCGGCGGATAAGGCGACGACCGAAGAAAAAAACGCGAGCATTATCGCAGAGTTGAAAAAGCTGCTCGACCGCCCGGAGGCCGCTTGGCAAAATGAATTTTACCGTATCATTTCGACTTTCGGCATGGTGCCCGCTTCGGGGCACGAACGCTTGGTCAACATCATCGACGCGGAGCTGCCCGTACTGGATTGGTACGCAGAGCACGACTTTCCCGAAGCAGCTTTGGCAATCGGCGACTACATCGTCGGGCACAGTCTGTTCGGTTTTGCGCTGCCCAAGCATGACCGCGACCTTTTTCACTTGTATTACCGCACTCGTCACCACGATTTTTTCACGGCTTTAGGCTTTACGCAATCCTTTAAAACCGCAGCGGGCAGGCTGTCACCACGCGACATCAAGCGCGGCATTCGACAAATCATCAAAGAAAATGCGGATAATTATTTGGCGGTTTCGCCGGAGACGAGTCTGCTGAAATTCGGAAATGAAATTGATTTTGTGCGGTCTTTTTTGGGGATAGTGAGGGGGGTTGGAGTGAGAAAAATGTGATTAATTTGATAGGAAATTTTTAGAACATCCTGATTTTTTTAATTGGATTTTAGTTATAAGTGTAAATCGGTGCGCTTCCCGTAAACATCCGCGTCTTCCACAAATAGCCCAAAGGATTACCCTCCGCATATTGTGCCTGTATCATCGCATCGTCGCCCGCCGCGTGTACTTGTGTGTAGCCGTCTTTTTTAGTTAACCAAAAAACCTCGGCGGGTTCGGCGGCATTGAGTAAGTCGGGGCTGTGCGAAGTGATAAAAACCTGACCGCCGCCGGTGTTGCCGTAGATGCGAAACTCTTCCAACAGTTCCGTCAGCAGATTGGGGTACAGTTGATTTTCGGGTTCTTCGACACACAATAACGGATGCGGCGCGGGGTCGTGCAACAAAACAAGTAAGCAAACATTTTGATAGTTCCGTCGGACACATAACGCGCTATGAAAGGGTCTTTGAAAGAACCGTCCTGAAATTTTAAGACAATTCTGCCGTCTTCCGTAGTTTTTGCTTCTACTTTTTTCACACCCGGTACCCGGCTCGCCATTTTCTGCAAAACCGTATCGAAAACCTCAGGATGATTTTCGTACATATACTGCGCGACCAAAGCTAAATTATCGCCGCGCGCCGATAAATGCTCCGCATAACCCGCTTCTCGCGTCGGTCGGGCATCGGAGATATGAAAATCCGAAACGTGCCAATTTTCGATAAAATTCCTAAAAGCATTTGCGGCTTTAAATCGGTCGAATTGTCCGAGTCCTTTAATCGCCAAAATATCGGGACTGCCCAACTTTTGCTCTTCTCGGTCTAAAGCCTCTTCTTATTTGTTAAAATCTTCTTCATTTGTCACGGCATAACCCGCACCCCGACTGAAATGCAAAAATTGATAAGGCGAACCGTAACGCCCGCGTTTGTAGCGCAAAATTTCCTTCTCAATAATCGGACGATTTTTAAATTCTCCGATTTCAAGCAGATAAGTCACCAAGCGTTCCTTTCCCGTTATTTCAAGTCTGAATTGCAATTCTATTTCGATATTACCCGTACTCATCCGGCTTTTTACTTCTTTAAATCCGCCCCGCTTTGCCAAAGCACTCGTTACGTTGCCCTGCAAGGCTTCACTCAAAAAAGCAAAAACATCGAAAAGCGTAGATTTTCCCGTACCGTTGGCACCGACAAAAACCGCTAATCCGGGCAACCCGGTCAGTTCCAAAGATTGAAAAACCTTGAAATTTTTTAAACGAATAGTTTCTATTTGCATACTTCGATTTTACCTCTGCTGCATATATTTCTCAAAACGGCACAAAAATCGCCGCTTCTGTCGGCGGTAAAAGTAAAGATATTCGGACGAAATACGGGAGAAAAAATTTGACGGGTGAAACAATATACGTTTTTTGTAATGCAGTTCTCCGTCAAAATTGATACAATGATTTCGAAATGAAATATCATAATTCGATGCCGTAAAAATAATCACCGAGCAAATGTTAATTTTTTTCTTTCCTCACAATTCCAAATCCCGCCCTGCGTTTTCCTCTCGCTTTCACACAAATTTCCTTTTACTTCTATAATTCAGACTACCTAAAAATTTTATAAATAACCTCACCTCTTAAAATAAAATTGTATGAAGAAAGCCCTGCTGTTGTCAGCGTTTTGCTGCGTTTTTTCGCATTTCGGCTACGCGCAGAAGAGTAAATCCTTCCTTATGGGAACAGAAACTGCTTTCGTCGGTGTGTATTCAAGAGACAGGATAAACGAAACAAAACATCAATTTTCCTACCTCAGCTTAGACCCTTACATAGGCTATTTCATCACCGATTTTTTGGCTTTGGGCGTGACCGGCGAAATAGATTTTCAATGGGAAACGGATAAGGAAATGAAAACCTACCAAGCCGCCGGCGTTTTCCTCAAAACCGTTTTTCCGGTGCTGCCTAACCACGAAAATAAGTATTACCGCCGCTTAAATTTTGCCGGCGGCGCGGCTTATCTGAAAGACAATTATTTTTACGAAGATTTCATGCAGTTTCCCATCGCAGAGCAAAAGTTTATCAAATTGAGCGCAGGTCCTTCTTTTCGTTTTTGGGAGCGTTGGGGAGCATTGGCACAAAGAAATAACCCGGTCGAAAAATATCGCCGTCAGCGTGACGCGCAGATTTTGGTTCGGTCTGTCACACAACAGTATTTGGGCAGAGTCGAATTGGAATGCGGAGCAAGAGAAGTTTGAAGCCTACACCTTCGGCTCTTTTGTGCGCTACACGCCTTACTTGGCGGAAAAATGGCGCGGTCGTCTTGAAATGGGCTACGCCGTCGGCAACTACTGCACCTGCGGACTCGAAGACCCGTATCTGCAAAGCAACATCCGCTACCTGACGTGGGGCTTGGGTCTCGATTTTCAAATCTACAAACGACTGTGGGGAGATGCGGGGATGAATTTCGCCAATATTTTGACTGAGGCGGACAGAAATTACGGCTACAATGTCTTGGCGGTCGGGTTGAATTATAAGTTCGGAAAATTAGACTGAACCTACCTCAAAACCACCACCCGCTCCGTCCAAACCGCACCCGCCGCCTGCACCCGCACCCCGTAAAAACCCGCCGCTAAATCGACCGTTGCAAGCGTCAGTTTATCGACTCCCGCCGCCGCGTTTTTTGTTAAAACCAAACGCCCCGCCGCGTCGTAAATCGTTACGGTGACGGGTCTGAAAATATCGCGCGGTATTTCCAAATACAGCACCTCCGAGGTCGGGTTGGGGTACAATTTAAACACCCCGCCCACCGCCGGATTTTCGTTGCTGCTCATCACATCCACCGTAAAATCGACCGTGACCGTGCAGCCCGCCGCATCCGTGCCGTAGAGTATGTACTCGCCGTTTTCCAAGTCCGTAAAGTAGCCGCTGCCCTGATAGTTTTCGCCGTCGAGACTGTAAGTAAAAGGCGGTGTACCGGCAATGCCGAAAACGCTGAGATTATTATCGTTTTGTACCAAATTTACTTCCATCGTTTCCGCAATATCGAGCGTGACGACGTTGGTAAATTGCGTGCCGTCCGCATCCGTCGTTTGTACCGTGACGGTGCCCTCCGTCTCCGGAGTGTAAGTCAGCAAAAATTCCGTGTGACAGTCACTTTCCGTCAGCGTTTCGATACCCGTCGGCGTCGGGAAAGAAAGCAGCGTAAAGGGCGGCACTCCGCCGTTGACACAGACGCTGACCTGCAAAGGAATTTCGCTTTGACAAGAGTTAAAAGCCTCGCTGAAAGTCTGCACCGACAGCGCACTACCCTGATGCTGATAGTCCGTAAAAACGGTACATCCGTTGGCGTCACGCAGCCCGATTTGGTACGTGCCGCCGACCAAATCGTAAAATATCGGCTCGCTTTGCCACGGTGCGTTATTTATCGAAAATTCCAAATCGCCCGTGCCGCCCACACCCGTCAGCACGATGTTTTCCGCCTGACTCGCGGCGGTCAATGTCAGCTCCGTCGGCTCGGTAATTTCAATCACCGTCGCCGCCGTTTCGTAGCCGCCCGCATCGCGCACGGTCGCGCTGTACGTGCCCGCCGCGAGGTCGGTAAATACGTTCTCTGCTTGATAATTTTCGCCGTCCAAACTGTACGTGTACGGCAGTAAACCCTGCGCGCCGGTTAGTGTAATTGTCGCCGTATTATCGCCGTGACAGTCGCTCGTTTCGGTCGCCGTTTCGGTCAGGGCGGGCGGCAGTAAAATGATTTGCGCGGTCGTTTGAGTTTGACAACCGGCCGCGTTTTGTACCGTGATTGTATAGCTCGTTTGCGGCGCACCGAAGAAAGTATTTTCAGGCGAAAAATCCGCGCCGTCGATGCTGTACAGCAAAGGTACATCCGGGTTATCGGACAAAATTTCTACGGTGTAGCCCGTGATTTCCGTTGTCGCCGTCAGTAGTTCCGGAGCTTCGATGTTTATCGTTTCCGTTGTAAAAATCGTACCCGATGCGTCCTGAATTTCCGCCGTGTAATTGTCCGCCGGCAAGTCGGTAAAAATGTTTTCGCTTTGCAAATCGCCGTCGTTGATGCGGTATTGAAAAGGCGGAATGCCGTTGGTCGTTTGTACCGTCAGTGTCGCATTTTCGTCGCTGTGACAATTCAAAGCCTGAGCTAAGTTCAATTGCGCCGTCAGATTATTTACCAAAATTTCCGCCGCCGTCGTGCAGCCGTTTTCGTCCTGTAAAGTCACCGTGTAAAAACCGTCCGCACCCGTTTGAAAGGTATTTTCCGTTTGAAAGTTTTCGCCGTCCAAACTGTATGCGTAGCTGCCCGTGCCGCCGTTCGCCTGCACATTTATGCTTTGAAAATCGGCGGTTGTAGTCACCGTGAGCGGCTCCGGATTGACAATCTGCACCGACTCGCCCTGCACGATTTGTCCCGCCGCATCCGACACATAGACTTCGTAAATGCCCGCAGCCAAATTCGTAAACGCCGCATCGTTTTGAAAGTTTTCTCCGTCCAAACTATACGCATAAGGCGGCGTACCGAAGACCGCGCCGACCGTCAGCGCACCGTCCGCCGCACCGTGGCAGCTTACATTCTGACTGACCGTTGCCGTCGGAAAAGGCGCGGACAGAGTAATGTTGACGAAAAATTCACGCAGCCCGGACCATTCGCCCGCCGCATTTTCGGCTTGCAAATAAAAACTGTCCTGCGGGTCGATAGTGCCGCCGTGCGCGTACTGCAATGCGCCGTTTTGCACTTGTGTCAGAGTAAAAATCGCGCCCGCAGTCAAAGGTATTTCATCGAGCAGCAACGTCCCTCTTTGCGGCAGTGACAGCAAACGAAAATAAGCATTCGGGTCGTTGGCATTCAACAAATTCGCGCCGATATTTTGCGTTTCGTATTGGTTTAAATTCAAAGGCAACAAGCTGATTAACAGATTATTAGTCGGCTGCACATCATCCCGACACAGTTCCAAAGAAACCTCTTGCAGCGTGCCGCCGTCGGTCGGTGACAGGTCGTTGATATTGACCAACCAAGTGCCCGCCGAGGACGTACCGACCAAAGGCTGAAAACTTTGCGCGGGCTGAAATGCACCCGTAATGCCGATTTGCGGCAGCGGCTGACACATCGCCCGCATCGCTTCGTTATCGGCAGCAGCGGCGTCGTAAAAATCGACCGTCATATCGTCGCCCGTGCAACCGTAAGTGCCTGCGCCCTCATAGCCCGGTCGGTAAAACAGCGAAAAAATACTGCCGTCCGGCGCGACCAAAGTCCCCGACAAATCGCCGAGGTGCGTATGTTCGATGTTCAAATTTTTGACGCGCACGGAGCTAATCGGAAAATCTTCCGCAAACTCCACGCGCCCGAAAGCATCGTCGAAGTCATTCGCGGCGAGCGCGCGCGGGGTGTTGACGGATTGATGCGTCGTGCAAATCCGGTCGGCAGTACGAAAAGCGGAAAGTGCCGACCACTCCCCCGCCGCGCAACTGTTGACCGACCTGACTTTTGCGTAGTAAATCGTCATCGCCTGCAAAGGCGGCAAAGCGAGACTCGTCAGGTGAGTATTTTCGGTAAAAAACGGTGCGGAAAAATCTGCGGCGGTAAATAATTGCAACTCGTAATATTCGGTATTTGCCGTTTCCGACCAAGTCAAAGTCGTTTGTAAATCGGCTTGCAAAGCATTCGCGGCGGGCGAAATTACCTGCGGTACGGCGGGCTGATTGTCGTGAATGCGCACGGTCAGTTGGGTGCTGCGACTGATGCCGTCAGCGGCAGCATTTACGGTAAAAGTTTGCTCGGGTGCGTTGTCGATACCGCTGACCGTCATCTCGACTACGGCAGGCGGCGTGACCGCGCCGGGCGTAAAGGAAACCGACGGGCTGCCCGCATTATCGGCGGCGGGAAAGGTAATTTGTCCGGTAAATTCGGGGTCGGCCGTGACTTCGATGGTGAAGGTTACGGAACTCGGCGCGGTGCCGCAAAAAGACTGCTCGGCAACGGTCGGCAGCAGCGCAAAATTCGTTAAGTCAGCGATGCGAAAATCCGCGTCGGAGAGGTCGAAAAAGTAGTGGTCGTGTCCTTTGATTTTCAGTCGGCAGGTTTCGGAAAGTACGTCGGGCAGGGTCAAGGTCGCGCTGCCCGTATTCGGGATTTCCGTCGCCAAAAGATAAGGAAAAGTGTGTCCGCCGTCGGTGCTCAGACTAATATCGACGGAGGTTGCGGCGATGGGTGCAATGTCCGTTTCGCCGATTGCCCAAGTTGCCTCGATAATTTGTGCGGGAGAAAAAGCCTCGCCGCCGTTCGGACTCGTCAGCGCGAAAGTGCCGACGGTCGAGGTAAACTCCAAATCCAATTCGTCGCTCGACCAACAGCCCGCGTCGTCACGTACATCGTAGGCGGTGAAGTTAAATTTCATGGTGCGCGAAAAGTCGGGAATGACCTCCCATTCGCAGTCGGTCTGCGGCGTGCCGAGCAGGCAATCCGTCTGCGGAAAACTACGCGTCGGGCTGCTTTTTGCCGTGAAACTGCGAAAAGCCGGACCGGTTACAGCCGTCGGTTCGGGCGGTGCCGCAGCGGGAAAATTGTCGATTTGCTCCCAACTGTAATTTTGTGCGTCCCCGTCCGGATTGTTGCTGCTGCCCGTCAACTCGAAGGGTACGCCGACCGGCAAAATTTTGTCCTGACCGGCATCGGCGAGGGGCGCGAGGTTGCCCGTTACGATGATTTCGGCGCAGTCGGCTTCCGGGTCATTCTGCTGAAAGTCAATGATTTGCGCCAAATTTTTGGAATGAAAATAAAAATCGCGCGGGTAGGTCACGCTCGGCGCACAGGCTCCGGCGTAACTCATTAAGGAAGAGCCGCTGCCCGTTTCAAATGCCGTCACGAGGTCGCGGTTGTTGTTACAACTGTTGTTAAAACTGTGCGTCGCGCCGAACTGATGCGCCAATTCGTGCATAAATGTCGCTTCCAAAGTGTAGCCCTCGGGCGCGAAGGTGCTGCCGGCGGAGGCCTGTGCTTTCGTCGCGTGACATACGGAATTGAGTTGCGCTACGCCACCGCCGAAAATGCCGACGACGATGCCTAAGTCGTAATTTTCCGTGCCGATAAAAACGTCGGTCACGGCTTGATTTTCACTCAGCAGAGCAAATTTATCGCTGCCCGAAAAAGGGTCGGTCGCGGGATTGAGAAAGACGATTTCGTCGTTGTTTTCCGCGAGTTCGAAAGTGATGCCCGCCTCGCGTTCATAGACCAAATTACTGTGCGCGACCAACAGCATAATTTTTTCCGTTGCCGCCGCCTTCGTGCCGCCGTGCCACTGCACATACTCACCCGTCGCGCTGACCGCCAAGCGATATTTACGCAGAAAGCAATCGGGAATAACACTATCCGCGCTTTTTGCCGAGGCATTTTCGTTTGATTTTTCGCTCGTGCTGTTGCACGAAAATTCTGCTTGTTGCGCCGCCGTTCCCAAATCTTGCGGGGTATAGACGACGGATAAATCGGGAAAATTTTTGCCGTAAGGCTCGATGTAAGTCAGTCCGTTTTCGGGATGCAAAACGAGTGCGTAAACGCCCTGTGAGGTAAAACTCAATCGCGCCGTAACACTTTCATTTTCAAGACCTTGCAAATGAAATGAAGCTAAATCGGGATAATTATCTTGTAGTTTTTTTGCTAAAACGGGTGAGTCATAAACGCGGAAATCGAGGGTCGTGCCGTCGGCTTGCGGCAGTGCTACAAAGGTCTCGGAGGTCACGCCGGAAAAACGCGCGGGTGCATCTGACAGGGCAGTTTTAAGATTTTCGCCGGCAAGATGATAAGTCTGAAAAATACGCGGCAGCGGAGCGGTGCGGACGGGTTGCATTTGAGTATCAACGGTCGTTTTTTTCCAAAAATCAACACGCACAGAATTGCTTTGCGCCGCGACATCGGACAAAACGAAGAATAAAAACAAAACAAGGGAGTACAGCGTTCCGAGTCGAAACGCAGCAGGGGCAGAATTTGTGTGCATGGATTATAATTTGCAAAAAATGATACGACTTTATCCGAGATGTTAGACGTTAGATTTTAGATATTAGACTCGGCTCAGAGCAGTCTAACGTCTAAAGTCTAATATCTAACATCTTTCAAAACAGTACAATGCGCGATAAAACAGTCTATATCTTGTAATCGGTGAAACGATGCGGACTTTAAATCGAGGGAAAAAAACGTGCCGAACCGTTCCGCGAAAGCGTCGCAAATGTAGGGGAAATTAAACTGAAATGCCGGCTTTTATATCACAATCCTTACATATAGGTATAAGAAATATTCTTAGCCGCTGCGAATTGGTTTTACTTTTGGGGAAACTTGCGACGGCATTGCGGTTGCTTGTCTTTCGGAAGTCGAATTTCGCGCCTTTTAATTTTTTGTGATGTTGCGGTGACATTATCTTTGGTTGTTTAGGCGTTTAAGTTATTTAGGGGCTGTGCCCTGTTTAGTTTGTGCGGTGGCTGTTTGCAATTTTTTGGAAATCACCCTCTTTATTGTCGTTTTGACGATTGGATTTTTTTAGTCGTGGCTATGCAAATTGCAAATTTGCGGGGAGGAACGCGGGGGATTTCAAATCCCCGCGAGCGGCTTAAATGACAGGGATAAAAAAATATAATCTCTTGACAATCAGCGCCTCAGACCCCCTAACCCCCGGAGCTGCGGGTTGATTGGTTCTAAAGTCCGGAGCACCGGCGGGCACAGGTCGCTTCCGGTAGGGTTCCCCCATTGGGGGCGGAGGGGGTCT
>JAHDCG010000148.1 GCA_020629965.1 Saprospiraceae bacterium
TTCGGAAAATTTGAGGACAAGATTTTTTCGTATATTTTCTTCAAAAAATCAGTGCTGACTTCAGAAAGGAGACCCTTTGATTCCCTTTCTTCGTATAGCTACGGACTTAATTTTTTGAAGGAAACAGGCGGAAAAAGATGTTGTCAAATTACCGAAATAATTAGGGGGTGCTACTTAAATATTCTCACATTTCGAAAACCGATAATTCCATGCTCGGAACTAAAGCAAGAAACAAAAAAACCGCCGCCGCGCAAAACGGCGCGAATTATAACGCCGGCACAAGCGGCGTCACCTGCGTCATTGCCAACGGTACGGTTATCACGGGACAGTTTGCAGCTACCGAAGATGTCCGCCTCGACGGCGTCATCGAGGGGGATGTCAAATGCGATAAGCGCATCGTGATGGGCGAAACGGGTCGCGTCAAAGGCACCATTCACGCCGCCGACGCGGTCATCATGGGCACCATCGACGGTGAGTTGATTGTTACCAATACCATTCACCTGAAAAGCTCGGCGAAAATCGACGGGAAAATTCAGGGTAAGTCGATGACCGTGGATGAAGGGGCGGTTTATAACGGGGAATGCAAAGTCGGTTAGACGGTGGACGGTTGTAGGGTGGACGGGGGACGGGTGGTACTTGCTCGGTATCTGCCGCCACATTATCTGTTTACGCTTTTACGAAGACGGCGAAAAATCTCGGGTTGAGGTTTTTCGCCGTTTTTGTTTGTTACGGCGGACGGTTGTAGGGTGGACGGTGGACGGGTGGTGCTTGCTTGATATTTGGAGTGATACTGTATTTTCGCTGTTTTTGGTCAGGATTATTTTGTCGGTTGTGTTTCTTCACGGCAAGACGTGGCAGTGCCGCGTCTCTACAAAGCCGGGAATGTATGCACGACACGATTGATATTAACCAACTCCCCAACCTCATAACTTCTCAACCTCCAAACCTTCCTCCCCGCCCCGCCCTTTTGACAGGTCAATTTTTCACCTTTCTGCCAAATTTTCACTATTCATTCCGCCGGCACAGTCTGTGATTATTCTGTTTTGTGAGCAAAATTCGCGCTTGGCAAAAGATAATTTTATTTCGGTAAACAATCCGACGAGTTTACGGGTTTGAATGCTATCTTTGCGCGAATTTCGGGAGCAAACGAGCAAAAACGGGTAGCAAACGCTGCTTTTTACAGAGCAAAGGCAAAATTTTACCCGGCAAACGCTCATTTTCGACCGACGAATGCAAAATTTTAACATTTGAGGACTTTTCTCACGAAAGGTCTTTTTCTGTGTAAAATCGGATGCTTTTTCCGACATATATCAACTAAACATTAACCAAAATACAAATTGCAATGAAGCCAATTAACGACAGAGTGGTGGTGAAACCGGCTCCCGCAGAAGAGAAAACTGCCGGCGGTATTATCATCCCCGACACCGCAAAAGAAAAACCGCAACGCGGCGAAATCGTAGCCGTCGGCCCTGGTAAAGACGACAATAAAATGACCGTAAAAAAAGGCGATATCGTGCTGTACGGAAAGTACGCCGGTACGGAATTAACGCACGAAGGTCAGGATTACCTGATTATGCGCGAAGACGATATTTTGATTATTCTGTAAGGGAATAATTGTTTTTTTGAGGCAGAATTGTCTCGGTTTTGTTGAATTTTCTAAGGGTGGTTTGCATGTGTTGTTCAGCCCCCTAACCCCCGGAGCGGGGGAACTTTCTCCGGGCTTGAGATTGCGGTAAACCTCGATTTTTCGAGTTTACTTTTTGAGAAGATAATCTTAATTATTAAAAGTGAATTTAGTTAAAAAACGACTTTTCTCCCCCGCGCTCCGGGGGTCGGGGGGTCTTTACAAACGGATGCCGCTCAACAAATCCATTTTCAAAGATTTATAAAAAATAAAAAGTGGTAAGGTAGCAAAAGAAAAGTGCAGAAAGGCAAGGTCACACACGCTGTAAAGCAAAAAGCAGTGACACACCAACAACTACCAACCACCAACCAACAACTAACGAATTATGGCAAAGCAAATCAGTTTTGATACGGATGCACGCGACGCACTCAAAAGCGGCGTGGACGCATTGGCAAATGCAGTAAAAGTAACCCTCGGCCCCAAAGGTCGCAACGTGGTTATTCAAAAATCTTTCGGCGCACCGCAGATTACTAAGGACGGTGTGACCGTGGCGAAAGAAGTAGAATTGGAAGACGCAGTCGCTAACATGGGCGCGCAAATGGTGAAAGAAGTCGCTTCTAAAACCAACGATCTCGCGGGTGACGGTACGACTACCGCAACCGTTTTGGCGCAGGCAATGATCGGCGCAGGCTTGAAAAACGTCGTAGCGGGCGCAAATCCTATGGATTTGAAACGCGGTATGGACAAAGCCGTTTCGCACGTCATCGAAGACCTGAAAGAAAAGACCGAAGTGGTCGGCAGCGACTTTGAAAAAGTACAGCAGGTCGGTGCTATTTCCGCTAACAACGACGCGGAAATCGGCAGCTTGATTGCGGATGCGATGAAGCGCGTGACTAAGGACGGTGTCATCACCGTGGAAGAAGCGAAGGGTACAGACACTTACGTGGACGAGGTGCTCGGTATGCAATTCGACCGCGGTTATTTGTCGCCTTACTTCGTGACAAATGCGGAAAACATGACGGCGGAATACGAAAATCCGTACATCCTCATTCATGACAAAAAAATCTCCAACATGCAGGACATCGTGCCGATTTTGGAGAAAGCAGTGGGCGCGGGTCGTCCGTTGTTGATTATCGCGGAAGACATCGACTCACAGGCGTTGGGCGTCTTGGTAGTCAACCGTTTGCGCGGCGGCTTGAAGGTCGTAGCGGTCAAAGCACCGGGCTTCGGCGACCGTCGTAAGGCGATGCTGGAAGACATTGCGGTACTGACCGGCGGTGTGGTTATCAGCGAAGAGAAAGGCTATAAATTGGACGCTGCGGGCTTGGAGCATCTGGGTTCTGCGGAAAAAATTACCGTAGATAAAGACAACTCGACCATCGTCAACGGTGCGGGTGACGAGGAGCAAATCAAGTCGCGCATCAACCAAATCAAGCAGCAAATCGAAACGACGACTTCGGACTACGACCGCGAGAAATTGCAGGAGCGTTTGGCGAAATTGGCGGGCGGTGTCGCTGTCCTCTACGTCGGTGCGGCCACCGAGGTAGAAATGAAGGAGAAAAAAGACCGCGTCGATGATGCTTTGCACGCAACCCGTGCGGCTGTCGAAGAGGGTATCGTACCCGGCGGCGGTGTCGCTTTGGTACGTGCAATTCGCAGTCTGCGCACGCTGAAAGGCGCGAATGACGACCAAAATATCGGTATCGACATCGTGCGTAAAGCACTCGAAGCACCGTTGCGTACTATTGCCAATAATGCGGGTGTCGAAGGTTCGGTTATCCTGCAAAAGGTGTTGAACAACAACAACTACAACTTCGGCTACAACGCACGCACGGACAAGTTTGAAGACTTGAAAGAAGCGGGTGTTATCGACCCGACAAAAGTGACGCGCATTGCTTTGGAAAATGCCAACTCGATTGCGGGTATGGTCTTGACCACAGAATGCGTCATTAACGACAAGCCGGAGCCGGCGGGCGGCCACGACCACGGTCACTCACACGGCGGCGGCGGTATGCCGGGCATGATGTAACAGCGACCTTTAGGTCGTCTGAAAAGAAGGAAACGGGTGAACGACTTTGGTTGTTTGCCCGTTTTTTTTTGTTTAAATTGTAGCCTTAACTTTGTAACTCAAAATCACCTGTAACTTGTCTATCAATCCGCTTATATCAAAACAAAGTATGCTCAACTTCTTCAAAACAAGTAAAGAAACCGCTTTTTGGAATTGGTTTTTGAAAAATAAATCCAAAATCGAGGCATTTGTACACTCTGACTTTTCGGATTATACAATCTATAATCGGCTGACCAAAAAGCTAAGAGCTTATGACAATAGATTGTTTCCCGAACTGACAACCGTTGATGGTGACAAATATGTTTTGATAATAACACCCGACAAAGACGAAAAAGGAAATGCTCCGACGCGCAAACTGTACGACGCTAAGCCTCTGATAGACGATTGGATAGTCAAAAAGTATCGACAGCCGTGCGACCGTATCGACTTGAATTTCAACGGTGTAGCTTTTCCGTCGAGTGACATGGAGAGTATCCCGACTTTTGAGGATCCGGACAGAGTCGATATAGCCGTTTTTGTCAGAAATTTTAATCGAGATAAAATAAATTACCGAAGCTTAGCTTTTTTATACTTAGACCATATTCTCGGCGAATTTAATTCGATTACGAAACTCAGGTATGTAGATTTCTATCATTTGGACGAAAATCAAACCGTGGAGAACAGCAACAGCGTCTTGGAATTAAGGAAAATGATTGAAGAAAAATTGTATTGAAAAAATTTTCTTGTCGGAGGAAAAACAGACAAGAAATTAAAGATTAACAATCTATGAAGATTAAAAAAGTCAAGGAAAAAGTCTTGCAAATTTGTGAGTCGGAGGAAATGCCTTACAAAGAAAACAAGCAAACGTTGATTGACCTGTTTGACGACTTGGACAATATACGAGTCAACAAGCCGAATAAATTACAAGTGTTACTTGCTCTGCTGCGCGAATTAGCTAACATCAAAAATCGAAAAGCCGCTTTTTTTGAAGAACGCACCTATCGAATGAAACTATCGAATTTAGCGTTCAGTATTCGTATGAATGACGATGATGCCCCGGAAGATGTCATTGAAGAACTGTCCGAAAATTACGCGGACAATGCGCGACCGGCAATAAAGATGAACTCGGAACTTTTGAAATATGCCAAAGAAATCATCGCCGGTCCGGAAGACAAATCAAAACGGTATAAGAAACAAGTAGCAATGGCAATGATGATTTTAAATGATTTGCAGGAATTTTATCTGATACCGGACGTAAAAGAAATCTTTCAGTCGAAAGCAGAGGATAAGGACGAAGATTTACAGCAAGCTGCGCTAAACGGCTTAGAAATTTACTACGCTACCGAAGATGCCGGCGAAATGACTGAAGCAGAACAGGAGAAGGTGGAAAAAATTATAAAATCGACGAAAAACAGAAGTATAGCATCGACCTGCTGCCAAGTTCTGATAAATGCCGAAAAAATCGGCGATTTGGGTGCGATAATGAGAATGGATGGTTGGAAGGACAGGAATTACAGATGATAAACTTTTACACACCAATTAAACACCTCGTCGATTTGATTTACCTTTGCCCCCTTTCTAAAACTCATTAAAATTTACAAAAATGTACAAAAAATTATTCTTCATTTGCGTTGCAGCTCTGTCCGTTACTCTTTTTTCCTGCAACGACGACGAGAGCATGACCGAAGATTTATCCGTCGATATCACCGGTCAAATTGTCGGCAGCTACCGCGGCGTCAGCACCTTCGGAGAGGGCGGCTCGTCCCTCACGGAAGAAAATCGGACGGCGACGGTCACGTTGCAGTCCGACTCGGTGGTTAATTTCATGGTCTCTTCTTTTTTCGGCGATGCCGTCCGATTCGACGCAAAGTTGAGCACAGAAACCGAATTCAGCACAGACGATGCGAGCGTTTTGGGCGAAACAGGCTACACCGGCAGCGGTCGCATCAGCGGTGATTCGCTGTTCATCAATCTGATTTCGGGTAGTGAATTTTACGGCTACGTCGGCGAGCGACAATGATGAAATTTAACCGTTTTTAATTCTTTCAAATCGTAATCAACCCAACACCGTAAAGGCTTTCAGTGCACATTGAAAGCCTTTATTTTTTTGCCGAAAATCAAATTAAAATGATGTCCGGCATTATCAGCGTCCTTCGAAAATAATCCGCCGCTGTAACTTTTCTCCCCCCGCTACCGTCATCCGTACAATAAAAGCAAGCGCAAAAACATTATTATTATTTCCGCTTGCCGGTCATTCCAAAACCGATTTTCCTAAAAACTCTACCCGTACTTTTTTTTACAAACCTGCAATTTCAAAACTATGCACGCATCGAATATCGCTTTACAGAACGAAAAGAGAGAGAAAAAGAAAAGCCGCCTGATTGCTTTTTTCTTCGCTTTGAGCCTCGGCGCATTGGTGTTTTACCCGCTGATGAACGCCATGCAACCCGACGAAAATCCCAAGTACGAGTCGGTCGTAACGGTCGATTTCTCTAAAACAGAATTTGAAAAAGCATCAAAAAAACCGAGCGAAAGCGGTACCAAAGGCGGCGAAGTAAAGCCGAAAAAAACCGAAAAACTGCCCGTGCCGGAGGTAAAGCCCCCGCCGCCCGCCCCGCCCGTAGTGACAACGCCCGCACCTAAACCGCCGATTAAGGTCATCACCCCTAAGAAACCCGCACCCAAAAAACCGACTAAAACCGCACCGACTACCGTGCCCGCCCCTCCCTCGAAAGACAAAACACCGACGCCGACCGAGTCGAAAAACGATACCTCGGAGTCAACGAAAGAGACAAAAAACAGCAAGGAAAGCGGCAGCGGAAACGGAGCCGGCAGGCAAGGAAACGGCAAGGCTTCGACCTCTTCCGACGGAGACGATGCAACGCCGGGCGACGGCGACGAAGGCATGGATTTTTCGGGCGACGGTATTTTCGGTCGCCGCGTCGTCTATCGTGCGGATGTGAAAAAGATGACGGAAGAGGCGGGAAAAATCGTGGTTAATCTCTGCATCAATCGCACGGGTCGCGTCGTTTACGCCGAAAATAATGCGAAATTATCGACCATTAAAAATGCACGTATTATCAGAAAAGCGGTCGATACGACGAAAAAATATCGTTTCGATACGGACTACACCGCGCGCGAAAAAGAATGCGGAAAGCTGACTTTTATTTTTGAATTGGAGTAGAAGATGATGGACAATTAAAAAACTAAAGCCTTGCAAGTCAATGACTTACAAGGCTTTTTGTTTTGGATGTGATCCCTGCAGGGCTCGAACCTGCGACCTGAACATTAGCTCACCAACTACAGTTTTCACTGCTTGCCGCTCGGCAATTTGTGGTCCGGACTTTATCTCACTCTTATCCGTATTCGGACTTAGAGAATCCCCGTAAAGTCTCTGCACCTTTCCCGACTTTGGTCGGGACTTGGCTCAGGATTGCCATAAAATTTATTAAAATAAATTCTGAAGGTTTCCCTGAATTTGAGGATTAATGCATCACAATCGTTTCCGACTGTAAGCTCCAATGTTAACTTACTTTTAAGTTAAGCCAAAAGTGTCCTGCTCTATCCAGCTGAGCTAAGGGACCCGGTCGAAAAAAACGAAAACCGAAATTCTCGTCTTCTTCGCTTGCTTTTTAGGAAGCGCCGCAAAATTAAGATTGTTTGCGCTGTCCGCCAAACTTTAAACTATTTTGTTTTCCAATTAGTTCCCCGCCTCGGTCAAAATCCTTTGAACAAAAGACAATTCTTTGCCTTTTATGGATACACTTTTTGCAAGTGTGCCAAACCGTTACAACCTTTACAACCCTTACGTGACTATGAGTAACATCAAAATCGAAAACAGCTGGAAAACGCTGCTCAAAGACGAATTTAACCAACCTTATTTCCAAAGTATTTCTACCTTTTTGCGCAATGAAATCGCCGCCGGTAAGGTCATCTACCCGCCCGGCAAGTTGATTTTCAACGCCTTCGACACCACCCCCGTCGCTGATGTAAAAGTCGTCGTACTCGGGCAAGACCCCTACCACAATCCCGGTCAGGCGATGGGCATGAGTTTTTCGGTGCCGCGCGGGGTGCGCACACCGCAGTCGCTGAAAACAATTTATAAGGAAATGCTCGACGATGTCGGCTGCCCGATTGCCGACCACGGCGACCTGACCAAATGGGCAGACCAAGGCGTACTCTTACTCAACGCCATGCTGACGGTCGAAAAAAACAACGCCGGCTCGCACAAAAATATCGGTTGGCAAACCTTCACGGATGCCGTCCTGCGCCGCCTTTCCGAGGAACGCGAAAACCTTGTTTTCATGCTGTGGGGAAATTTTGCGAAGAAGAAAAAGCACTTGATTGACGGAAGCAAACACTTGATTTTGGAAGCGGCACACCCCTCGCCCTTGGCGCGCGGCGCGTATTACGGCAGCAAACATTTTTCGCAGGCAAATGCGTATTTGAAAGAGAAAGGAAGGGAGGAAATCGACTGGTGTTTGGTTTAAATGGTTTGATAGTTGTTTGAGTGGTTTGATGATTGTTTGAATTGTTAGATACGACTCCAAATCGGAACACGACTCTAACAATTCAAACGACTCTAACTATTCTCTAACAATTCAAACTAAAGATTTCATGCCCGCCCCGACACCAAAATCATTCTCTCCAAATCCTCATTTAAGCCCTCTGCACCGAGCAAATCCTCCGTATTCACATGAAAGCGGAAACGCCAATAATGCTGCGGATTTGCGGGTACGTTGATGCGCTCGTCTTCCGGATTTTCGCGGCGCATCTCCGCACTGATTGCCAAAATATCCTGCAAAGGAAAGACCACCCACATACTTTTCCACTGCAAGTGTTGCTGCAAAATACGCTTCGCAATCTGCGGCGTACACTCCTCCGGCACCCCTTCAAAACCGTTCAGTTCTTGGTAGTAAAAACGTGCGCGTTGCTCCGGTTTCATCTCCTCCCACCACAGCCGCAGCGGCGACATATCGTGCGTAGAAGGACTCGCCACCGACAGATACGGAATGTCCGCTTCCTGCAAAAATTCCGTATTCGGGTTCTTCGACATGCGCTGTATTTCCAAAGTCAAAATATTCAAATCATCCATCACACCCGGCACACAGTCCGGCACCATGCCGAGGTCTTCGCCGCAGATGAGCATATTGGTCGCTTCGCGAATAGCGGGCAGTTTTGCCATCGCCGAGTCGCGCCAAAAATCCTCTTGTCGGTTGTAAAAATAATCATTGTACAGTGCTTCTACTCTCGGTTTCATGTCAGCCGGGAGATTTTGAAAAGACGACGTTTTCATCATCTCGATGCGCGGATGGAACTCGGTATTATCACTGCCCGGCACGGGAAAAAACAGCACGTTTGCTGCCAAATTATACAGCCCCGTTTTGTGCTGCTCGAATTGCGGATGCTTCTTGATAAACGCTTCCACCTTTCGTTGCGTATCAAATTCTTCTTTAAAAACTATACGCTCGTTTTCGATTTTCATAAACCGCTCCCCCACCGTCTGCGCCTCCTCGCCGAAGGTATCGACCATGATTTTTTCCGTGATGTACGGCTCGCAGTACCGCTCGAAATCAAACCAAATCCCGCGCTCGCCAAACTCCCGGCGTGCCACGGGAATAGCCGGATTAAAGAAACCGAAACTGCCCTGCACCTGCTCCGTCGGTATCTGCCATATCCGGAAAAAGCCCAAAATGTGGTCGATTCTAAACGCATCGAAATAGCGCGACAGTTGCGTAAAGCGATTTTTCCACCACTGAAAACCGTCCTTCGCCATCTCTTCCCAGTTGTAAGTCGGGAAACCCCAGTTTTGTCCGATTTCCGAAAACGGATCCGGCGGCGCGCCCGATTGACCGTCCATATTGTACAGTTCGGGCTGCGTCCAAGCATCCGCGCTGTGACGATAAATTCCGATGGGAATATCGCCTTTCAAAATCAGACCTTTGCCGCGTGCATAATCGCCGGCCGCTTTGAGTTGCCGGTCGAGGTGAAACTGGATAAAATACCAAAAAGCAATTTCGTCAAAATGCTTCGCTTGCGGGTCGGTCAGCTTTTTCAAATTGGCTTGCGAAAACTTTTTATACGCCGACCATTTCCGAAATTCCGCCGTTCCGTTTTTATCGCGCAAATAGCAGAAAGCCGCATAAGGCTTGAGCCAGTGCTCATTTTCCTCACTAAATTTTTTAAACTCCGCATCCTGCAGAAAATCCGTTTTGACCTGCTCGAATATTTGCCGCGCCGCTTTCAACTTGTAGCGCATTACGTCTTCATAATCCACTTCCGGCAGCGCATTCAGCCGTTTTTGCTCTTTATTATACGCTTTTTGGTCAACGGCTTTTTTAAACCCCTCAATCGCCGAAATATTCAAATATTGCGGATGCAAAGCAAAGACCGAAACCGCTGCGTAAGGGTAAGAGTCCGTCCAGGTTTTAGTCGCATTTGTGTCGTTGACGGGCAGAATTTGCACCATTTTCAGACCGACTTTCTCCGACCAATCGACCAGCCCTTTGATGTCCGTAAACTCCCCTACCCCGAGGCTCGTTTGGCTGCGCAGGGAGAAAACCGGCACCGCTACTCCCGCCCCTTTCCAGTCGCCCTGCGGGTGGTAAAATGCCGCGTCGGTTTTGACTGTTTTCTGTTTGCTTTCGGGCAAATGATGATGAGGAATTCTACGATTTTCGCCCGCCTCCAAAAATAAAACGCGCTTTTCTTTCGTGTCGTAAATGCCGTATTTATACTCGACATCCCTCTGATTATCAACGGATAAGGCAACGGTACTCCACAGCGGAAAGTCGGAATTTTCCAACAGAACGACATCTTCCGTTCGCCAATTTCCCAATGCCGTATTACTGCCGCTGACACAAATACGCTGCGTATCACTCACGCGCGGCGCATAGACGCGCAGTACGAGCTGCCCCTTGCCCGCCGCTTTTTTCGCCGCCTTCACCGTGTGCTTTTTTTGTTGAAAAATCGCATCGGTAAACGCCGAAGTAAACAGCGAATTTTGGGCGTGCCCGTCATTGCGCCATACATCCGACAGCAGGACTTCGCCCGCTTTTTCCTTAGTCAAATCGACCGTGCGCAATTCGCCCCAATCTTCCCGCAGCACATTCCGATTTTCGTCGGTCAGCAGGTATTTATAGGCAAGCGGCTGCTTACCGGGCTTCAGGTCGAGCGTCAGTTCCCAATTTCCGTCTTTGGTATATTCCATATACGGTGCGGCGGCGGGGTTTTCCGCACCGAGGGCAGGCAAATTTCCGGTGACGGCAAGGCGTTCGCCCCAAGCCGTATTGTAATTTACGCGAAAGGTAATTTTCATAAAATGTATGCGTTATCCGACCTTTTTGCGGTTATGTCGGTGTGATATTTTCTTAAAGCGGTAAATTTACCAAAATTTTCGAGACAGGGAATAACGAGACTGCTTCGGTGCGTTTTATAATCGAATCTAAATCCAAAACGAAATTAAATTCCCAAGATAGATACTCCCCCGCTCCGGGGGTCGGGGGGGCTTCCACACGACTCGACTTTTCTTCTTTTCCCTATACATCAACTTAAAAAATCCAACTCATGCCTTCCGTCAACATCTTAGAAAAATACGACAAATTCTCCGCACATTGGACGCCCAAAATCATCGGCGAATGCAACGGGCAAGCCGTCAAAATCGCCAAAGTCAAAGACTCCTTCGTGTGGCACGCGCACGAAAACGAGGACGAACTTTTTATGGTTTACAAAGGTACGCTGCACATCGAACTCCACAGCGGCGAAACGGTCAGCATTCGCCCCAATGAAATGTACATCGTACCGCGCGGCGTCGAGCACCGCCCTTACACCGACGGCGAAGAGGTTTGGATTTTGATGTTCGAACCAACGGAAACTCTGAATACGGGAACGGCAGAGAAAGGGGAAAAAACGGTGGAGGAGTTGGAGAAGATTTGACTTTAAAGTATCGTACACTTGACCGGGTGCAAAAAGAAGTGAAGTTAATTATGAAACTGAACTTAAGCAAAAGGAAGTGTGTGATACTTGTAACCGAAAATTTCAAAAAAATAACAGGGAAACAGGTATCGGACACTCCCTTTCTTCAACTTCACGAAAATCCTTAATACTGTCTTTTTTTTGCCTGAGCAAAGTGTCCGATACCACTCAGCGCACAGCCTTAGCGGCAGCCGCCGTCAACCGTTCGCTGTCAACCGTCAACCGCTCATAAAACTCCAACGCCCGCTCCTCCATCCACCAACTGCGCTCATAAAAGCGACGAATAAAGCCGCAGTGACCGCCGTGTTTGGGCATTTCTAAAAACAGGTTCGGGTTATTTTTTGCTTCCTCGTGCGGATAGCAATTCGCGGAAATAAAAGTATCGTCTAATGCGGAAACCAGCAACGACGGTACTTTGATGTCTTTGAGATAAGGGCGTGCCGTACTTGCCGCCCAGTAATCTCGGACATTGTCGTAGCCGTTGGCGGGTGCGGTGAAGTTGGTGTCGAAATAGACAAAATTGCCCGACATAAAAAAGCCGCGATAGTTTTTCAGGGCTTCGGGGTATTGCTTTTTCTTGCGATTGGCTTTGAGATTTAGGGGAAACATAAACCATTTGAGATAGTGCCAATTATACCATTCGTTCAGTCGCTCGTCGCTTTTTTGAATGTCTAACGGCGCGGAAAATGCCACGACGGATTTGACTTCTTTCGGCAAGTTTTCACTTTCCTCCCCCGCGTATTTTAACGCCAAATTGCCGCCGAGGGAGTAGCCGATGAGCATGATTTCGGTATAACCCTTAGCGACGGCGTGTTCCGTCACCAGCTTCACGTCCGCGCTCGCGCCCATGTGGTAGCCGTTGAGCAGGCGGTTGGCTTCGCCGCTGCATCCGCGATAATTCATGCCGAGGGCATCCCAACCTTTTTTGTTAAAATATCTGACGGCGGCGCGGGAATAAAGGCTGTTGGATTTTCCTTCCAAACCCGGCAAAATTATGAGGAGTTTTTTGCTGCCGACCTTTTTCCAATCCAAATCCAAAAAGTCTCCGTCGGGCGTGTCGATGCGCTCCCGCTGAAATTTCAGGCGACGGATCGGACGCAGCAGCGAGGCGTAAATCGTGCTGAGTTGCGCACTGCGAAAGATGAAATTATCGGGTTGAAAATTACTTTTGATTATCGGCACGTATTGTCTTTTAAAAGTGAAAATCGGATAAATGAAAGAGAAAAACCGAGGAAAAAGTTGATTGCTTAGGTACGGGGTACTTTGCTTACGAATAACAGGGCATCTTTCTGTATTACCCTAAATTTTGCAAAAACAAGTACCTCGTACCTTTTTGTAAAAGTGAAAATCGGATAAATGAAAGAGAAAAACCGAGGAAAAAGTTGATTGCTTAGGTACGGGGTACTTTGCTTACGAATAACAGGGCATCTTTCTGTATTACCCTAAATTTTGCAAAAACAAGTACCTCGTACCTTTTTGCAAAAATGAAAGTCGAATAAGTGAAAGGGAAAAACCGAGGAAAAAGTTATCCCTCTCTTCTGCGCTCCGGATACAAATCTTCGCCGCAGTATTTACAGTAGTTCGCATTGTCGTCGTGTCCTTCTTCGCCGCAGTTGTAGCAGGCTTTGGTGTTACTGCTCGATTTTTTAGCCACAAATTCCGAACTTACGATGCCCGTCGGCACGGCAATCACCGCATAACCGAGTATCATCACGACCGCCGAAAGGAATTGTCCGAACTGCGTTTTCGGCACAATATCTCCGAAGCCGACCGTGGTCAGCGTCACTATCGACCAGTAAATCGAACGCGGAATACTGGTAAATCCCGGATTACTTTCGCCCTCGATAACGTACATGACCGACCCGATGATGGTTACCAAAATCAAAACAAAAAACAGAAAAATAGAGATTTTTAAACGGCTTGCCTTCATCGCTTCGATGATGACGCGACCTTCATTCATAAAATGACCGAGCTTAAATATTCGGAAAATTCGCATCAAACGCAGCGCCCGGATGACAAGGAAAAACTGCGTGCCGCCGAGGAAAAACATCAGATAAACGGGTAAAATCGCGAGTAAATCCACAATGCCGAAAAAAGAAGTCGCATACCTCATCGGGCTGCGCACCACCCACAGTCTGAGGATGTATTCTATGGTGAAGATTCCGGTCGTAACCATTTCCGCCCAAAAGAAAAAATCGGAATATACCTCCTGCAGCTCTTTCACACTTTCTGCCATAACCATCAGTACACTGAACAAAATGAGGAAAATCAGACCGACGTCGAATGCCTTGCCGGCGGGGGTTTCCGCCTCAAAAATAATGTCGTGAATCTTTTCGCGCAGCGGCGACAGTCTTTCGTGTTGTTCGGTTGCCATTTCTAAAATCTTAAAATAGAGTTGATGTAGAGAAAGTTTGTTAATATGAGAATTAGATTTTTTCGTTTAAGGAATTATTTTTTTTAGTGCATAGCAGTAGCTACGGACTCAAAAAAATCGTTTCTTAAACGGAATAAAGATTTTTTCATATTGATAAAGTTTCTCTGCAACAACTCTAAT
>JAHDCG010000149.1 GCA_020629965.1 Saprospiraceae bacterium
TTATCCGTACTGTTTTTTCATGCGGTCGAGGTCGCGCTTTTGGTCTTTTTGCTTGATAGAGTCGCGTTTGTCGTAGGCTTTTTTACCCTGTGCCAGTGCGATTTCCAGCTTCGCAAAGCCGCGCTCGTTGATGTACAATCGGTAAGGCACTATCGTAAATCCGCGTTCTTTTACTTTCTTTTCGAGCTTTTGTAATTCCTTCTTTTTCAGCAAAAGTTTGCGGGTGCGCCGTGCCTCGTGGTTTTCGTGGCTGCCGAAGGCGTATTCTTTGATATAAAGGCTGCGTATGGTCAGTTCGCCGTCTTTAAACAGACAGTAGGCATCGTTCAAATTGACGTGACCCGCCCGTATCGACTTTATTTCCGTACCCAAAAGCTGAATGCCGGCTTCGTAATTGTCGATAAACTGATACTCGTAACGCGCCTTTTTATTGACCGTTTCGTTCGTTATTTTTTCGTCGCTGTTTTTGTTTCTTGCCACAAGAGGATTGGTTGGTGGTTGGTAGTTGTTGGTTGGTGGACGGCTTTCGCTTTATTTCCGTTGTCGGTTATCGGTTGTCGGTTGTCCGTTGTCGGTCTGCTTTCGCCTTAGGTAAAGGGTTTGACAGGGGGAATTGTTCCCGCTATAACGCGCATATTTACTTTTACTTTGTTTATGATGAGTTCTTTGTGAATAGCTCCGCTTTGCTCTCAACTCTTCACTCGCTACTCTCAACTCTTCACTAAAAAAAGCGACACCAAACCCGCAGCCTGATGTCGCTTTTTTACAAAGATACGAAAAATTCTTAGCCTTCCTGACCGAATGCACCGAAGTCAAACAGTAAAGAAAAACGCAAAGTATTATCCAACGGGTTACGTTGATTGGTCAACGGTACGAGGTAAGAGAAGTTCAAACCGAAAATGTTGTATCTCAAACCCAAACCGACCGTGGCGTAGTTACGCGCACCTTTGGTGTCGTGCTCGCCGTAGTAGCCCGCGCGGAGTGCGAACTGCTTGTCGTACCAGTATTCCATACCGAAAGAGTAGGTGATTTCACGCAACTCTTCTTCAATGCCGCCCTGTGCATCGCCGAAAGAACTGAAAATGCCCGAAATACTACTCTGCTCCTTCCAATCGGGTACGTTATTATTTGCCGTACCGCCGTTTTCACCGTCGTCGCATTCGTAATCAGAGTCTTGCGGAGAGCCGAGGCAAGGCGTCGGTACCATCAGTTTGTTAATTTCACCGACTACCGCGAAGGTATTGTACTCGTTGATTTCCATGTTCAAACCTACACCGAAACCGATGTTGGCGGGAATAAAATCACGCTCGTTTGCCGCAGCATTCGTGTAAGTGATTTTTGAACCGATGTTGGTCAATGCCAAACCCATCGTCAAGTCGGCATTCGTCGCGCCGAGGCTGACGGGCGTGATGTAGGTAAAGGAGATATCCGCACCGAAAGCACTGCCGGAGCTGATTTCCGTACCGTTGACGGACTGCCCCGAAGCGAGGTTAGAGAAGATATATTTTGCACCGATACCGGCAGAAAATTTATCGCTCAACTTACGTGCGTAAGAGGCTTTAATTTCAAATTCATTCGGGTTTCCGTTACCGAGCGGATTTCCGTTTTCGTCCGTAAAGGCAATGTCACCCAAAGAGAAATAACGCAAACCGACACCGACCGTCTGAAACTCATCGAGCTGCATGTAGCCGGTCAGGTATGCAAGGTACACATCATTGAGACCCAAAGCACGCAACCACGGCGTGTAAGTCGCCGAAATTCCGATTTCTTTGTCCGCAAAGACTAACTTAGAGTCGTTGAAGTGCAAAGCGTTCGGGTCTGCCGAGGTAGCAATACCCGCGTCACCCATCGCACCGGCGCGGGCGTCACTGACGATGCGCAGAAAAGGAACAGCGGTGATGACGGTATTCGGGCAGGGACCGCTCATGTCGGCGAGAACGTATTCTCCCGCAGCATTTTTAATACAGGCAGAACCTTGAGCAAAAGCCGTCGAGCCGGCGAGGAGAAACAGGGCACTGAAAAGTAAAGATAAATTCTTCATGAGATAGGCTTGTATTTTAGGTGACTCCGAGAAGAAAGCGGGCTATCAATTCCGTTTCTTTTGCTTTCAGGATTTTTTGAAATTCGCCGTTAAAAATTACAGAACGACAACAGTCCGAAGTACCGATTTTTAAATTAGTCGCAAATATAGCGTTTGTTGGATGTAACGGACGAAGGGGAGGGGTGTTTTCTCCGTTCGTTCGTCAACTGACGCATATAAAGCGCATACTTTTTGCTTTTATTGCCTTTCACATTGTCTTAACAAATTTATTTTTGGCTTTAATGTCGGCAGCATTACCCGTTCAATTTTGCAATACCTTAAAAGGGTCATTTTGCAAGCCGAAATCCGCAAAAGTCTCGCCCGCTTCGATGTCCGTTATCTTCAAATCAAAAGCGTCGCCTTTGTGCATTTGCGCGACCTTTGCACCGGAATACAAGGTTTTATAATCCGACCAGCCAAACTCTACGCCGCCGACGGGTATGATTTTTACCCACATTTTGTAAGAGGTCGGCAGCCCGTTTTCGTCCAAAAACCAAACGTAAGAATCGCCCGGCGTCGTGCCGCCCGAGGTGTATTCCACCTTCAGCCCTTTGCGTCCGTCTGCATCCGTGATGACGCTGCGCCGGGTGCCGGGGTCGGTTGCTTTTGCGGGTGCATTGAGCCAAAAACTGTCGTTATTGAAATTATCCCAAGCCTTATCGACTAATTTTTGGGCGGCATCACCGGTCACTTCCGTACCGTCTTCGTAAGCCTTCCCCGTTTTATTTTGAATGTCTAACAACACCGTCGTCTCGCCCGAAACGAAGCGGGTCAGGTGTCGTTCTTTGTCCCACAGGTATTGGTTTCTGTCCGCAAAATTCCACACGACGATTTTGGTCGTATCCCACGCTTCTTTGTTAATTGCGTCGTACATTTTTTCGACCATAATATCCGCCTCGCCGCTGACCTCTCCGACGGGTTCCGCCTCGTGTACGAATAATCTGACCGCCGCCGTCGCGAGAAGTAATAAAACGACCAAGCCGCCGATAATTTTGAGTAATAATTTCATGTTGAAAGTTTAAACGTACTGCAACTAATGCAATCGCCGATTATGAGTAACTCCATTCAGTTACTTCGATAAAGACTGCGGAAATAAATCCGAACGCAGCGACACTACTACGCAATAGTCTTCTTTTCTACCGAATAATTTAAAAGATTTGCGCAAAAAAACGAAAAAAGTAATTGTTTTCGTAAGATTTGAGATGTAAAAAAGCCGGGTCGAGATTTTTCGTTTCTCAACCCGGCTTTATCCGTTTAGTTTTCAAAAAACTTCCGCTTACGGCTTCACCTCCTCCCCGAAAACATCCTCTAATTTCAACTCTTCCACCTCACCCAAAGTCTGCAAAAAGTCCATATCCACGCTTTCCTTACTGCCCAAAACGAGATAAGTATAATTACGTCCTTTGATGTTTTGTTCCTGAAATTCACGCAGTTTTTCGGGCGTCATGTCTTGCATGGTGTTATAAATGTCGCGGCGCACATCGTAGTCGAGACCGCGGTCGGCGGCACTGCGGTAGTTCCAGTAAACGCTGCGACCCGTCACGCGGTCGGTTTCGATTTTCTTCAAAATGGACTGACGCGCCTGCTCGATTTGCTCCTCGCTGTACGGCATCGTTTCGATGATTTCCGTGATGGCACTCACCGCGTCGGGCATTTTATCGACCTGTGTGCCGACGTAAGCCTGAAAGTAGTGCGGGTCGTCTTTTTTACCCGGTGAAGCGGCGTAAGCGTAGGCAGAATATGCCAGGGCTTTGCTCTCGCGTATCTCCTGAAAAACGATAGATGACAGACCGAAACCGAAGTAGTTGTTAAACAACTCCGACATGATGTACTCGTCTTTGTTAAAGCCTTCCGTGCCTTTCGACATCAACATAATTTCTGCCTGTACCATCGGAAAATCTACAAACAAGACCTTGTTTTTCGGTTGATCGACGGTCGCGTATTCGATTTCTTCTTTGACGGGTTTGAGTTGAGTCGGCACGGCATGATTTTTTTCCAAAACCTTAGCCACTTTGTCGATTTCCTGCGAGCCGTAGTAGTAAATGCGGTGCTCGTAGTCCGTCAAACTGCGGATGGCTTCCGTGAGTTTTTGCGGATCGGCGGCACGTAATTCCGCCTCGTTCATGCGGTCGTTAAACGGATTTTTTTCGCCGTACTTAGCGTAGTTTGCCATGCCCGATCGGAGAATAGTGCGTTTGTCTTTCATCGAATTGGCGCGTTTGACCATGATGTCGTCCACCACTTTATTCCACGCCTCGGGGTCGGCTTTTACGTTATCCAAAATGTGCTCGAACAGTTTCACGCCTTCCTCAAAACTCTCGTCGAGACCCGTCAGCGTCACGTAGCTGCGCTGGTCACCGGCATAAACATCGAAGCTCAAGCCGAGTTTAAAAAACTCTTCTTTCAGTTCTTCCGGCGTGTATTTGTCCGTGCCGAGATAAGGCAACAGCGTCACCGCGAGCGGCAACATTTTGTCGTGTCTTTTTCCCATTTCCAGGATGTAATTCATGCTGAAAGTCGGGTTATTCTCGTTTTTAATGTAGTCCAACGGCACACCGATTGACAGGTCTTTTTTGGCGATTTGATCTTCATAATCCAAAAATTCCGGTTCTAAACGTCCCGCCTCCGAGGCTAAGAATTTTTCGGTAAAATCAGACTGCTCGGCGCGGTTCAGTTCGACGGCGGTGATGGCGGGTTTTTCGACTTTCGCCACCGTTTCGTCTTCGCCGCTGCGCTTGTACACGACCACGTAATTGTCGTTAAATCGCTTTTGGGCGAAGTTTACAATGTCTTCTTTGGTTAGTTTTTCCATTTCCGCAAAGCGGTTCACGTAGCGTTCCCAATCGACCCCCAAAATGAAAGCTGTCGTCATAAAATAGGCGCGCGCCCCGTTGCTTTCGTTGTTGCGAATTTCGCTCAACTTCATGTCTTTCACTACGGCATCCGGCAACCAATCGGGAAAATCTCCCGCTTTGACTTTGTCCAATTCGGCGAGTAGTAATTTCTCGACATCTTCGATTTTTTGCCCTTCACGCGGCTTGCCGGTCAGGCTGAATTTTGAGAAATCTTCAAAAGTCTGCACACTTGCGCGGGCTTCGAGCACTTCCTGTTTTTGCAGCAAATTCAAATCCATTAAACCCGCCTGACGGTTGTACAAAATGCCGCGCAGCATATTGAGCAGCGCAACTTCGCGGGCATTATCGGCACCGTCGAATCTCCAGCCGATTTCGAGATATTCCGCCTCCTGACCGAAGACTTCTTTGCGCACGACTTCCGTGATTGCGGGCTGCTTTTCGTAAGTAAATTCAGGAATCGGCTTGCTTTTGTAAGTGCCGAAAGTACGCTCCGCAAAGGCAACCGCCATATCGGGGTTAAAGTCGCCGGCGAGAATAATCGCCATGTTATTCGGCGCGTAATAGGTCGAAAAATACTCCTGAATTTTGACGTGCGAAGGATTTTTCAAATGCTCGCCCTTGCCGATGGTCGTCTGCGTGCCGTAGGGGTGCGTGGGGTACAACGCCGCGTTCATTGCCGCACTGACTTTGCGAAAATCGCGGTCTTGGTTGATGTTGAACTCTTCGTAAACCGCTTCCAGCTCCGTGTGAAAAAGACGCAACACGACTTCCTTGAAGCGTTCGCTTTCGAGTTTCAACCAGCGGTTCAATTCATTCGACGGGATGTCGTTGACATAGACCGTTTGCTCGACCCAGGTGTAGGCGTTCGTGCCTTTTGCGCCGAGGGCGGAGACGAGTTTATCGTACTCATTGGCGGCGACGAGTTTGGCGGCTTCGCCCGAGGTTTTGTCGATTTCGGCGTAGATGGCTTTGCGTTTTGCCGAGTCGGTTTCCATGCGATGCTGCTCGTAGAGGTCACTGATTTCGGTGAGCATTTTTTGCTCTTCTTCCCAGTTCAGCGCGCCGAGTTTGCGCGTCCCTTTAAACATCATGTGCTCCAGGTAGTGCGCGAGTCCCGTCGTCTCGGCGGGGTCGTGTTTTGACCCGGCGCGCACGGCAATGTTGGTCTGAATACGGGGTTCGTCTTTGTTGACGGACATGTACATTTTCATCCCGTTGGCGAGGGTATAAATTTTCACACCGAGCGGGTCGCCCGGTACGGTTTCGTAGTCATATTGCGCTTTGGCGGCGGTTAACTGCATATCTTGGCTTTGCATTTTTTTTACGGCGTTCTTACTAACAGTTTTTTGCGCGAATAGGTTGCCCGCACAAAAGAGTAAGACGAGGAGGAAAAAATTGTTTTTCATGGTCGGTTGTTGATTTTAAGTTTGAGAGTGTGGAACGCAGAGGCACAGAGACGCGGAGTCTTTTTTTTTGCTTACCTGCTTAAAAATTTCCGGAATGGTGAATGTACGGATAAATAACGGCGGGGCGAGGGAAAGTGACGGGTTTTGGATTATTTTAACAGGGGAGAAAGGTTTGAGTGGTTTGGGGGTTGGAGTTGTTGGAATTGTTTTTCGCTCCGCGTTGTACTCAGTCAAGAATATTGTAGTATGAAAAATCGTATATTTGTGAGTATTCGAGAATTTAAAAATACCGGAATGGAAAAGCTAAAAAAATACGCAGCAATCGTCAAAGAAGAATTGGGCAGATACGCCGGTATGACTTATGCCAATGCGCCGCAGTTGAAAATGCACTATGTGGTAAATGAGGAAGAAAACGAGTTTGTGTTGTTAGAGTCGGGATGGATTAAATACGCTTTTCATCATAATGTCATTTTTCATTTGCAAGTAAAAAACGGACGAGTGCGCATTTTTTGTAATAATACCGATATTGAAATCGGTGACCGCTTGGCAGAAAAGGGTATCCCCAAATCCGATATGGTCGTCGAATTTGTGCCGGAATTAGAACGCGGTAACGGTTATGCGAAAAATTGAAATTTTAAGAAAGCAAAGTCCACAATCTTTGCACCACAAAAACAATCAGCCACACGCATATAATGAAAAGCAGGACTAAGGCGATGAAAACCGGAATTAAAACCTTCCACACGCTGCCTTGGTGTTTGCCTTCGGCGTAATGCGCTTCGAGGAGGCGGTAGTTGCGGCGGTTGGCTTTATAGAAAAGGTCGAAAATATCGCCTAAAATCGGAACGGCACCGACGACCGTATCGAGAAAAATATTGCCTAACATGCGCCCGACGAGGGCACCGCTTGCGCCGTGGCGTGTCATAGTCAGTACCATGCCCGCCGAAAAAAGAAAACTCAGTATGTCGCCGCCGAAGGGCACCAAACCAATGAGAAAATCTAATCCGAAACGGATATCGGTACCGGGAATGCGAAATTTGGAATCGAGTAATTTGGAGTAGGCATCGAGACCTCGGAGTTCGGCGGGAGTGGCTTTTATCTCTTGACTCATCAGTTGGTTGTGTTTTGTTTTGATTGAATTTCTTTGTTAAAAACCGTGAAAGCGGCGGGTGTTCGATTTATCAAAAAATGATTGCGCCTTCTTCGGCTTCGCCGTGGATTTCATGGGCGTTTTTCAGATAGCGCAAACCGCTTGCTAAGGCCAAAAGCGCGTCGAATTGATGCCAATTTTTTACGGTTTCCGCCGGGGTGAAGGCGACGTTTTTTTGCAATAAAGCAAGACAGGCGGGGATGCTTTTTACGCTGCCTTTGTAGTCCGCTTCTTTCAATTCTAAGACTCTTGCTAAGGCGGCCGGATAGATTTCGTGTACCGCAAATCCCGCTGCGGTCAATTCGTCTTTCAGCTTAATCGCCCTTGCCGTCAGTGCGCCCAAAAACATGGGCGACATGGCACGCAGGGCACGGTCGCCTTTGCGGTAGAAGTAGTCGGTGCAGTCGGGCAAATTTCGGTAAATGCCGGGTAAAGACAAAGGCGCGTCGAGGAAAACGGCGGCGGGTTTTTCTACTTGTAGTATTTCTCTGATAAATTTATCGGCGTCTTTTTTCTTTTCGCTTTGGTAAAGGCGGACGGGTTTTTCGGCTTCATAAAAGGCGATGACCGTGGTGCCGGCGAGTTTGCTGCCGTAGTCGATGCCGGCGATTTTTGATGTAGTCATTTTTTTCTTTTACGCTGATTTGTTAGGATTTTGCGCTGGTTTTTCTTCTCTGCTTTTTTAACCTCTTATTTATTTGATAAGTTGTGATGATTATGAGATTGTCGAGTCTTTTTAGTTTTGAAAAATACAGAAAAACGCGTCTTCCGACGGTAGATGAATTCAATCGAATTTCAAAATTTCCCGTCAAATAAAACGCACGAATAAAATCGCTTCAATAATTGTTTATTTTTCATATATATCGTCTCGATGCGGATTGACTTCGCCGATTTTAAAAATAAATTTAACACCTTCTTAGCATCTCTCGCCGCAATTTTCTTCGCAATTGCAAAAAAAAGAGATATATTTGTTTCAGCGTAAGCAACTGATTATCAAAAACTTGTCCTCTCTCCCTCCTTTTCGCACATTTCTTAAAAACTTTTTTGGCACGTAAATTGGGCATTCGCTCGTAACGTATTGTATTTTTTTATACTATGTTATGTGCGCATTCTAAACAAGATACAAAAAATATCGTATTGATTAGCACTTTTATCGCCTTTACGTACTTCCGAGAAAGCAAACAACAATTATTTGAAATCGAACAGAAACGGTCTGAATTTTTTTAATTTCGGCGAACAAAAAAGGCAAAAAAGCCCTTTTTAAAAACGTCGAATATCCGATAATTTATCACCCTTTTCTCTTCAATGAATTTAAATATTTGAGAGAAACACTAATTTCCTAAAGTTAAAAAAACTATGGCAATGCTGAAGCAGAATTTGGGTCAAAAAATGTTACAAAAGCTGTCGCCGCAACAGATTCAGTTAATGAAACTGCTGCAAATACCGACCGCTACATTAGACCAAAGGGTGAAAGAAGAGCTGGAAGCAAATCCTGCTTTGGAAGAGGGAGAAGACCGTGAGGACAGCCTCGAACAAGTACGCACCGACGAAGAAAAAGACGCGGAAGAATACGATGTCGCCGAAGAAATCGACGAGCCGAGCCGCGAAGAAGAGTTTGAACTCGACGATTATCTCTCCGATTATATAGAAGACGACCCGACCTCTTATAAACTCAAAGCCAATAATTACAGCGCCGACGACGAAGAAAAAACCATTCCGATTGCAGTGGAAAGCACCTTTCACGAGCACCTCGAAACCCAACTCGGCATGCTCGAACTCGAAGACGAACGTGAGTTGACCATTGCGAAGCAAATCGTAGGCAGCATCGACGACGACGGCTACCTGCGCCGCGAGCCGATTGCGATTATCGACGACCTGATGTTTTCGCAAAACGTGACGGCGACCGAAGAGGAAATCAAGAAAATATTGGCACAAATCCAACAGTTCGACCCGCCGGGCATCGGTGCGCGCGACCTACAGGAGTGCTTGGTCATACAACTGCGGCAGCGACTGAAAAAAGAGGACGAAAAGGACGCGGACTGCCCCGCGCTGCGTTTGGCACTGCGCATCGTGCGCGACCATTTTGACGAGTTTTCCAAAAAACACTACGTCCGTCTGCAACGCCAACTCGGCGCGACGGAACAGGAACTGCGCGACGGCGTGGAAGAAATACTGAAGTGCAACCCTAAGCCGGCGAGCGGATTTAACGACAAAAACAACCGAGGTACTTTTTACGTGGTGCCGGACTTTTTGCTCTCTAACCGCGACGGTGAACTCGAACTCGACCTCAACAGCCGCAATGCACCCGATCTGCGTATCAACGAGCACTACAAGGACATGTTGATGACCTATAAGGACAACACCAAAGGTCGCCGGGCGCATAAAAAGGAGAAAGAGGCGGTGATGTTTATCAAGCAAAAAATCGACTCGGCGAAGTGGTTTATCGACGCCATCCGGCAGCGGCAGGCGACGATGTACAAAACGATGTACGCCATACTGCAATACCAATACGACTACTTTTTGACGGGCGACCAAAAGAAGCTGCGCCCGATGATTCTGAAAGATATTGCGGACATCACGGGCTTAGACATTTCGACGGTGTCGCGGGTAGCGAACAGTAAATTTGTGCAAACGGAGTTCGGCACCAAACGCCTGAAAGACTTCTTTTCGGAGAGTCTGCAAACCAAATCGGGCGAAGAAGTCTCGACGCTGGAGGTCAAAAAAATACTGACCGAGGTCATCGAAAAAGAACACAAACGCAAACCGCTGTCAGACGAAAAACTGAAAAATATTCTGCGCGAAAAGGGCTACAACATTGCCCGCCGCACGGTAGCAAAATACCGGGAGCAGTTGAATATTCCGGTGGCGCGATTGCGGAAGGAGTTATAAGAGAAGATAAGGAAAAGCCGTTCGAGACTTGGGGTTTCGGGCGGCTTTTTTTCCTTTATTTCAACACTTTCTTTAAATTATTTCGGAAAACGAGTGAACAAAAAGAAAAAGCCCCGCGTACTACCGTCGGTTATCGATAATTTTTTAAGCGACTATTGACAAAGCACAATCCAATTAACCATACTTTTAATTAAAACTTATTTAAAATGAAGAATCTTTTATTACCCCCCCCAACTTTTTAATTTTTTAAGTTTTGCTTTTGTGCTTTTCTTTTTGTCATTCTTGGCGATAAGTTGTAGTAAAGAGAAACCGATTGAGGAGTTTGTTGAGGACAAAGCTTTGCAAAAAAATGCTGATAATTTGCAATCAGAAGACGAAATAATTGCAGAAGAGATGAACACAGAATACGAGCAGTATTCTTCAGATGAAGGAGTAATCATATCTAAGGCTGCTTTACCGCAAGATTGCTGTGAATGCAATCTAATTGTTTGGTCGAACGGTCCGAGTACATACACAGGAAATACATTCAGCGATAGACAAGATAACTGGAGTGCTCAAGTTATCTTTGAAAATTGTAATGATGGTAGTTCTGATATATTAGATGTAGGTTATAGTCAAGTTCCTGCATTAACTTATCCGACACCCGGAACTTCAGTATCTTACCCTTTTACGGTACCTTATGGTTCGACTTCGATAGAACTGAGAACCTACATCGGTCGCACATACGCCCAACTCCCTGTTACGGTCAGGTCAAAAGTAATTTGTGAGAGAGCAGTTCCCGAACCTTATGTAATTCCCCAATTAGAAATTACTTGTGATGATGTAGGCAATGACAGTCCTCAAGGTTGCGGAGACCTTTTCGTTTCTCCGCAATATGTAAATGAATACGGAGGAGTTGAAGATTGCGGAGCAGGCAGGCTTCCCGGACCGCCGCTCACACACGGATAAAATAATTTTGATTTTAGACCGACATCTATCTCATGGGAGATAGATGTCGGTCTATTTTTATCAATACACTCATGTATGAAACCTTCTATTCTTTTCCTCTTACTACTCTTAGCGGTTTTCGGTAAAACTCAATCTACCTTTCGCACCACAAGTACACTTATAGACCTCCATTCTGAAATTTATGAGAAATCAAACGGGAACTTATTAGTAACGGCATTAACACAATCAGCAGCATCCTCTCCTGCTTCGCCGTTTTCCTTTTCTCCTGCCGTTCACGAGTTTAGTCCGACCGGAGATTTAATTTCTGCTGTTTACTTTGCGGACGAAAATAATCTAAACGGCTTATTTGCGGTACAAGATAAATTACTCCTCACCCCTGACAACAAAATATACACGAGTTTTTTCGTCGGAGCTTCTGACACGAGTCCTGCCAAAAGCGGCGTCATTAAAATAAATGATAATAACGAAGTTGAATGGTTTACGAAAGTCAGAACACATCACCCCTCGATTTCAAGTTTTCCGATGACAGGCTTATCCAACGGAAATATTTTAGCTTATACGCGCTCGCCTAAAGGTTTTGGTTTATCTATATTAAATGATAACGGAGTATTATTGTCAGACGAACGAGTCGTTTTTGATTTTCTCAGTAACAATAATATTCCTGTGACGCGTGATTTAGTAAAAACTCAAGACAACCGTATTATTACTGCAGGTTTTGTCAATTCGATAAACAATCAAAATATAAGTGATTTTACAGGTTTCGTAGCTACCACCAATCAAAACGGACTAACAACAAATGTGCATACAGTTGATAGCGTTTTGATAGCCAACATCGATATCACACCTGATGAAAATTTAATCATTGTTGGTAATCGTCTTAACCCGGGCAACACTTCCGAACCGGTTGTTATAAAAACAGACTCATCTGGTAATGTTATATTTGCCTATGTTTTACCTTACTACGGAAATCGAAATAAACTAATCGGTGGTAAAACGGCACAAAACGGTGACATTTTATTAGCTATTCAAGAGGTGAACTATCCGTTTACAGTTTTAGTACGTTTCAATCCTGACTTTACCTTGAAATTTTCTAAAGTTTATCCGGGTTCCATCAGCGCCGCTACCCCAGAAATTACGGAACTGGAAGACGGAGGCATTATTTTCTCCACAATTCAAGACACAGAGTCGAATGGCATGACTGTACGTCGAACCATTCTGACAAAAACTGACTCGCTTGGTAATATTATCGGAGTACCGATTAAAGAAGCATGCTTTGACGACCCGATTCCGATAGAAATAGCTTTTACTAATCGCTCTTTTACTATTTTAGACAGTAGCATTGATACTTTTAATCCTGACATCAGTACTTTTCCGATAGAAATATTAGATGGTAACGTTACAGACCCACCTTTCCCCTTACCTGATTTTCTGTTGCCCGATACCATTTGCCTTGATAATTGTGCATTGGTTGCAGGATTAAAAAATGAATTTGCCGACACTTGGGATTGGTCGGTTGAAGGTACGACTGTCGATTTTCCGCAAAGCGAAGAACCCGGGTCTTTATGCTGGTCTGAACCCGGCGATTACACGGTGCGTCAGATTATTTCCTTTCAAAATTGTTTGGATACATTTGTACAACGGATTACCGTATTGCCGGACATAAATCTGACTTTGCCTGATTCTGTTTTTCTCTGTCCCGACGAAAATCTGACTCTCGACGGTTATTCACAAAACGCAACGAGTTACCTTTGGAATAACGGTATTTCTACTTCGGAAATAATCGCAGACACCGTAGGAACATACATTTTGACAGCCACAAACGGCTATTGCTCTCAGTCTGATACTACCCTAATAAATATTTTACCGTTCTCTCAAGACTTTGTGCCTTCGTTATCACTTTCGGATACGGCTTTGTGCCTTTCTGATTTCCCGCTTTCCGTTAATGCAAGTTTGATGTCTTCGCAGAGCGGATACTGGGAAAACGGTGATACAACACCGTTGCGAAATATATTTACACCGGGCAGTTATACCTTTACTGCAACTACGGAAAATTGTGAATTTAGCACTACGCTTAATCTGCTCGAAATCGACTGCCGCGACCGCCTCTACCTTCCCACGGCTTTCTCCCCCGATTTCGACGGCATCAATGACCTATGGAAACCCGAAGGCACCAACTTCACCGCCACCGAACTGACCGTCTATGACCGTTGGGGAAATCTGCTGCTGCACAGTACCGACCCCCTGCCCGAGTGGGACGGCACCAAAAACGGCGAGCCGCTGCCCGACGGAGTTTACGTCATTGTGCTGCGCTATGTGAACAGTATCGACGGGACGGTGAAGATGGTCGGGGCGGATGTGAGTTTGATTAGGTGACTTTTTTAGTTGACGGTTGTCGGTTGCCCGTCTGCTTCACGTCTTTAAATTACTTTATTGATGAAAATTCAATCTTTTTGCCTCCGGACTGCCTTCCCAAAAAAATGATACTTTTGCACATACAAAATCGGTGCGTTTCGCCGTTTGGGGAAGGAAATTATTCAGAAAATAAAAACCTGCATTCAGAATATGGATTTGCAAAAAGGAAAGCGACTTTTAAACAAGATTAACGCACTGTACAGCGGTATGGAGGCGGATAAAGACGGCATTGCCGCCATTGAAAAGGATTTGATGCGCAGTTATGTGCGTCAGTTTTACGAATTATTTTTGGAAGATGCATCCGCTGCGCCGCGTCCTGCCTCGCGCCCCGCGCCCGCCGCGCGTAAGCCCGAGCCGCCGCGTGCCGACCCTGCGCCGCCGCCGCCGAAGCCGCGTATTATCGAGCTTTCGGAGGAGGTGAAAGATTTTGT
>JAHDCG010000150.1 GCA_020629965.1 Saprospiraceae bacterium
CAAGCAAAAAGACCAAAAGCGCGACCTCGACCGCATGAAAAAACAGTACGGATAATTTTCCGACCTTTTTCGATTTTCACCTGATTTTTGTGAGTAGTTGATGGTTGGCGGTTGATAGTTGGTGGAAAAAAATTCATAAAAGCGAAGCATCTTTCAGAACGATTTCGGTACACTATCACGTAAACTCGCAGGACTAATCTTCAGCAGTTCAGTATGAAATTTACTTTTTTCGGCACCGGAACCTCGCAGGGCGTACCCGTCATTGGCTGCGGTTGTGAGGTCTGTACTTCGCCCGACGCAAAAGACAAAAGACTGCGGGTATCGGGACTTTTGGAGACCGACACGGTGAATTTAGTCTTCGACTGCGGCCCCGATTTTCGGCAACAAATGCTGCGCAGCGGCTGTACCAAAGTCGATGCCCTGCTGCTGACCCACGAGCACAACGACCACGTCATCGGTCTCGACGATGTGCGCCCGCTCAATTTTCTGCACAAAAAAGATATGGTCGTTTACGCCTTGCCGCGCGTTGCCGCCGAGGTTAAACAGCGTTTTGCCTACGTTTTTGCCGAAAATAAATATCCGGGTGCGCCGATGGTCAGGTTGGAAATCTTGAATCCTTACATTCCCTTCCGCATCGAAAATCTCGAAGTCACCCCGATAAATGTCATGCACGGCAATCTGCCGATACTCGGCTACCGCATCGCCGATTTTGCCTACCTTACCGATGTCAAAACCATTCCCGCCGCCGAATTTTCCAAACTCAAAAATTTAGATATTCTCGTTTTGAGTGCTTTGCATCACACCGAGCATCATTCGCATTTGACCGTCGAGCAAGCTGTCAAAATTGCCCGCCGTATCAATGCGCGTCGCACTTATTTCATTCATTTTTCCCATCGCGCAGGCTTGCACCGTGATATTGAGAAGATGCTGCCCGCAGATATGTTTGCGGCTTATGACGGTTTAACGATTGAGTTTTAAAAGCCCTTCCGCGTTCTTGTTCTTACGGAAAAAATTCCTACATTGCGTTTTCTTATTAGAGTTGATGTAGAGAAAGTTTGTTAATATGAGAATTAGATTTTTTCGTTTAAGGAATTATTTTTTTTAGTGCATAGCAGTAGCTACGGACTCAAAAAAATCGTTTCTTAAACGGAATAAAGATTTTTTCATATTGATAAAGTATCTCTGCAAAAACTTTATTACACTACAAGACAAAACGTAATGAAAAAAATCATCGCGCTGCTCGGCGTATTTTCCTTTTTGTTGTTGCCGGTATTTTTGTTTGGGCAAACACAAGCTACCGAGGTTTTTCAGCCTCTGTTTACCAACGATGCTACAGTACTCGGCATCTTGATTTGTGTTCTTGGTCTGATTTTTTGGACAGACACTCTTCCCGGTTTCAAAGGTTTTTACAAGTTCATTCCCACCTTACTGCTGTGTTACTTTTTGCCTGCCGTACTGAATTATCCTTTGGGTTTTATCTCACCTGAATGGTTTACAAATGATGTCATCGACTTTGCCGCACAAAAAGATATACTGCTGCCTGAAGGCGCGCGTGCGGAAACAATAAAGAAAATTTTTGAGAACAATGATATTGATAAAAGCGAATACAAACAGTTTTTGCAAAAGTCAAATTTATACTACGTTGCTTCTCGTTATTTGCTGCCCGCCTCGTTGATATTGCTGTGCATCAGTATTGATTTTCAGGGTATCAAAAATCTCGGCCCTAAGGCTTTGATAATGTTCGGCGTAGCGACTCTGGGCATCGTTATCGGCGGACCGATTGCGTTAATTTTCGTCTCCTATATCGCGCCGGGCTTGATAAATAATGTCACTCCGGACGAGTTGTGGCGCGGCTTATCCACCATTGCCGGCTCATGGATCGGCGGCGGTGCCAATCAAACGGCAATGAAAGAAATCTTTGAAGTGAAGGATAATATTTTTGCAAGTATGATTGTCGTCGATGTCATCGTCGCGAATATCTGGATGGCATTTTTGTTGTACGGCGCGGGCATTTCCGACAAAGTCGATAAAGTCTTAAAAGCCGATAATACCGCCATTGAAGATTTGAAAAAGCGGGTAGAAAATTACAGCGCGAGCATTGCCCGCATTCCGACCACAACCGATGTTTTTATCATGCTGTCTGTTGCATTCGGCGGGGTAGCTTTGGCACATTGGGGCGCTGACTTTTTCGGGCCTTACTTCGAAAGTATCAATGATGCGTCCAAAGTTCTGCTGGAAACTACTCCGGAAGGTGAAGAAATCTTCTCCCCCGGAACCTTGGTAGAAAACGGATTTAGCTCACTGATGTCGGGTTTTTTCTGGTTAATAATCATCGCAACCACTTTCGGGCTGATACTCTCGTTTACCAAAGCCCGCAAACTCGAAGGTATCGGCGCGAGCCGCTGGGGCAGTGTTTTCATCTACATTTTGGTAGCTACCATCGGTATGAAAATGAACTTAGGTGAAGTATTCGAAAATCTTGGTTTATTTGCCATCGGTCTGATTTGGATGCTCGTCCACGTCATCATTTTGCTTTTCGTTGCGTGGTTGATTAAGGCACCGTTCTTCTTCGTTGCCGTCGGCTCGCAGGCTAATGTCGGTGGTGCGGCGAGTGCGCCGATTGTGGCTTCGGCTTTCAGTCCGGCTTTGGCTCCGGTGGGGGTTTTGATGGCGGTATTGGGTTATGCTTTGGGAACTTACGGCGCGTTGATTTGTGCTTGGATGATGCAGGCGGTAGGTAGTTGACGGTTGCCGGTTGTCAGTTGTCAGTTGCGCGGTGAGTAACGGCAATAAAAAAGCGAGTAAAGAATACTTGATTCTTTGCTCGTTTTTTTATTTTAGCAGATAATAGAGATCTGAATTCTCATCACACCAAAGCCCGCTTTCTACAGACGCGGGAAAACGCGTCTCTCTCTCAAACAGCAAGGAAAATCTTCGTTTATACTACATATTTTGGAGCAACAACTCCAACAATCTCAAACCACTCTAACAATTCAAACTTAATTTTACACATCAAATGTCAACTCAATCTCATCCGTCACCGGGTGCGCCTGACAGGTCAAAATGTACCCTTCTTCCACCTCATCGTCATCCAGAGCAAAACAGGCGTCCATTTTCGCCTCGCCCTTGGTTACTTTCGCCATGCAGGTCGAACAGGCACCCGAAGTGCAGGAGTACGGCGGGTTGATTTTGGCCTCGATTAACACATCCAAAATTGTTTTGTCGGCGGGTACATCGACCTCATTTACTTTTCCGTCCAAGGTTATTTTTGCCGCTGCGCCGTCCGTGCCCGCAATTTGATTTTCGGTATCTTTTGTCACCGTAAAACGCTCGGTGTGGATATTCTTTTCGTCAATGCCTTTGCGCAGCAAAGCCTTTTCGGCGGTATCTATCATTGCGCCCGGACCGCAGATGAAGTATTCCGCATTTTTGTTGATGTCCGGATTTTTTTCCAAAAATTCATTCACCATGCGCTCGTCGATGCGCCCGACCGCTCCCGTCCAACTGATTTTGCCTTTTTTAAACGCACCAAACAGCCCGCCCGCCTTTTCGCGTTTAGGTTGGCTCAAAATGTGCGTTACGGTAAACTGTCCGGCGTAGCGTTTTGCGGCGCGGTTCAATCCTTCTTTGAAGATAACCGAGTCTTCGTTGCGATTGCCGTACAGCAAATGCACGGTGCTTTTCGGCTCTTTTTCGAGGATGGTTTTGATGATGGAGTAAACGGGCGTGATGCCGCTGCCGGCCGCGAAAAAATAATAGGTTTTTTTGGCGGTTTCATCGAGTTTGGTGTAGAAGCGACCGTCGGGCGGCAAGACGTTGACGGTCGTGCCGGCGGTGACGTTGTCGCAGATGTGATTGCTGATTAAACCGCCTTCCACCCGTTTGACCGTGACGGCGATGTCATCTTCTGTCGGGCTGCTGCACATGGAATAGGCGCGACGCGCTTCCCCCGATTTCAGATTAAAAATCAGCGTCAAATATTGCCCCTGCGTGTAGTCGAAATCCTTGCGCAACTCCGCAGGCACGCTGAAAGTTACGGTCGTTGCGTCGGCGGTTTCTTGTGTGGTATTTTTGACGGTCAGCGGAAAAATCTGCATGTTATTTCTGTCTATTGTAAAATTTTTCGATTAAAAAGTCAAAAGCGGACTTTATTCGGAAAAATAGTATTTTAATTATTAAATTTACGGGCGTTTTCGGAAAGAAAAATTCTTTTGCGAAGCGTTTTAATCACCCGCATACTCCTCTAAACAAGTTTAAAAACAAGACGTCCTCACTTTTGTTGAGGCGGCGCAAAAGTAAAACATTATGCTGCGAGATGCTAAATATTTGTTGGCTTACATCATTCCCTTGTCGATTTTTCCGGCTTTGTACTACGCGGGTTGGATGACGTTTTTGCCCATCGTCATCGGTTTTGTCGGCATTCCGCTTTTAGATTCACTGGTCAAAGGCACGGCGACAAATTTTAACGAAACGGAAGAAGCCGTGAAATTAAAAAATCGCTTTTTTGATGTGTTGCTGTATCTGAATGTGCCGATTTTGTACGCTATGTTGGCTTGCTTTTTCTACATGCTGACGCAAGGCATTTATGAAATCTACGAACTTATCGGGCTGACCGTCAGCGTCGGTCTCATCTTGGGCACGACGGGCATCAACGTCGCGCACGAACTCGGACACCGCACGACCGCCTTTGAGAAATTTTTGGCGAAAGCCCTGCTGCTGCCGTCTTTGTATTTACACTTTGTCATCGAACATAATCGCGGACACCACAAAAACGTGGCGACGGATTTAGACCCCGCTTCCTCTCGCCTCAACGAAAGTGTTTATGCCTTTTGGTGGCGTAGTGTGACGGGCGGCTATGTGAGCGCATGGAAATTGGAAAATGAAAGACTGCGCAAAATCGGCGCGCCGGTTTTGAGTCTGAAAAATGAAATGATTCGTTTCCAAATTATCCAAATCGCTTACCTTGCGGCGGTCGGTCTGATATTTAGTTGGGCGATTGTTCCCTTTGCGATTTATGCGGCGATAGGCGGTTTTTTGATGTTGGAAAGCGTCAACTACATCGAGCATTACGGTTTGCGTCGCCGCCAAAAAGCCTCGGGGCGCTACGAAAACGTGCAACCGATTCACTCTTGGAACAGCGACCACGAAATCGGTCGCATCATGCTTTATGAGTTGACGCGCCACAGCGACCACCATTTTAAAGCGACCCGAAAATATCAGGTTTTGCGCCGCTTTGAAGAGAGTCCGCAACTGCCGCACGGCTACCCGGCGTCTATTCTGCTGTCGCTCGTGCCGCCGCTGTGGTTTAAAATTATGAACGAAAGAGCGATGAAATTTCAGGAGAATTTGCAGCCGTTGAGTTGAGAGGAGACAGGCGGTTATCGCTTTACAGCGTATTTGATTTTTATTTTGCACCGAAAATTTGTTCAGAGGGTTTGAGCGTTTTAGAGCAATGTGCGTCTCAAACGCCTAAACCCTTAAACGCCTAAACCTTTAAACAAAAACTCTATACGTGCGGCTGAAACAATACATACTTTCTCTACGCAAATCACGTAATTGGCACCGTACTTCCGGAATTTTGTTGGCATTTTTTCTGCTGATTAGTGCGCTGACCGGTGTGCTTTTAGCCTTAAAAAAAGACGTGGACATCATTCAGCCGCCGACGCAAAAAGGAGTCAGTAAATCACTGTACACCTGGAAGCCCGTCGCGGAACTGTCGGAACTGGCAACGGTCGCTTTGCACCGAAAATACCCCGAGCAAAAGTCGAATACCGTGGACAGAATCGACGTTCGCCCTGCCAAAGGCACGGCAAAAATTTTGTTTACGGAGGGCAACTGGGAAGTACAAATCGACGGTACGACGGGGGAGGTAAAATCCATCGCCAAAAGATACAGTGATTGGATTGAAAGTCTGCACGACGGCAGCATTATCGGCGATACTTTTAAACTGATTTCGATGAATGTGTTGGGCTGGGGACTGGTGCTGATGATTGCGACCGGACTGTGGCTGCACTACGGCCCGAAGGAATATCTAAAAGCAAAAAAGAAAGCTAAAAAACGCTGAATTACATGGACAAAATCGACTCTTTCGCTCCGGCGGATATTCTCGAAGCTGCCGCTGCCAACCTGCATTTTGTGCTCGCCGGCGGCTTTTTTATTTTGCTGCTGATTCTAATTCCCGTCATTTTGCGCAGCGTAAAAAAGAGCAAAGTGCGTAAAATCGCACCCGATTTCAAATTGCTTTCCTTTCAAATTTCTCCTCTCGGCAAAGACGCTTGGCTGCGGCTGCGTAATGACGGTCACTTAGCCGTTTTAAAAGATTTGCAATTTAAAAAGCGCACAAATCTTATCGTCAAAAATGCCTTCCGCGAAAACAAAGTAGGCGAAGGTGTGACGGTCAGCCTTTTCTTACAAGCCACGACGCAAGACCGCATCCGAGAAGATTTTGCTGCGGAAATATTGTACGCCGACGCCAAAGGACATTTGTACCGGCAGACCCTAAAATTAGACAGCAAAATCATGCAAGCCGCCAAGCTGCTTTAAAAAACGTAAACCTTCCCCGTTCCGAAATGTTAGATAATTTCGGAATTCCTGATAATCGTCGCAACAAGTGCGATTTTTTGTACTTTTGCAGCCGATTTTACCTACTTGCGCCTCTTCAAATGGAGCGTAACAAACAGCAAAGACAGACAGCATGACCAATTTAATCCTCTTCGGCCCTCCGGGTTCGGGCAAAGGCACGCAGGCAGACAAACTGAAAGAAAAGTATGATTTGTTGCACATTTCTACGGGCGACTTGTTTCGATTTAATATGAAAAACGACACGCCGCTCGGGCAAAAAGCCAAAAGCTACATCAGCAAAGGCGAGTTGGTGCCGGACAGCGTAACCATCGACATGCTGCGCTCGCGTGTCGAGGAAACGCCGGACGTGCAGGGTTATATTTTTGACGGGTTTCCGCGCAATATCAATCAGTCCGAGCATTTAGATAAGATTTTGGAAAAACGCGGCAGTTCGGTCACCGGTCTGCTGATGTTGGAAGTAGCGGAAGAAGAAATCGTCAAGCGCATCCTCAACCGAGGCAAGACCAGCGGGCGCGCCGATGACAACGATGAAGGAATTATCCGTAATCGCTTTAAAATCTACCAAGAGGAAACTACACCCGTTTTTGACTACTACGACAAACAAGGTAAATCGCACAAAATTGACGGACAGGGAAGCATTGAAGAGGTTTTCGAGCGTTTGTGTACGGTGATTGACTCTTTGAAAAAGTAAGGTTTCTACTCAAAAGGTGACTTTGAGTCACCCTTTCAACGTAGCCGACCCGAAAATAAAAAAGCCTTTTGCACGTGCAAAAGGCTTTTTTATTTTCTTGTTTTCCGATTTTCAAAGTTTGCGCAGCATCTCCAGCATCTCTGCCGTACCGGTGTAGTCGTCGCCGCTTTGCTTAGCTAAAGTTATGGCGTTTTCTGCCGCAGCTATTGCTTTTTTATGCTTGCCGAGTTTGTAGTACAAAGCCGCTAAAGTGTCGGTGTTGTAATAATTCGAGTCGAGCGCGACGGATTTTTTCGCCCATTTGACCGCTTTTTTTAAGTCCTTTTTGCCGTCCGCATTCTCGAAATAATTCCATGCGGTTTCGTTCAGGCTTTCCCAGTCGTTCGTGCCGAATTGTTTATAATGACTTTCCGCGGCATCGGTATATTTCGGGATGTCGCCGGCGCGGAGATAGTACATCATTTTGTATTCCGAGGTCAGTTCGGCGGCGCGTTGCGGGTACACTTTTTTGTACAGTCGCTCGACTTGCGTTACGGCGTTTTCCGTTACCGAGTCTTGTATCGAGCTGTTGATGAGGTACTGCATTTTGCGCGCGACGGGCGTTTCTCCGAAAATGTCAACGAATTTCTGCTTGTTATCAACGAAGTAATCGAACATTTTTCCGTCCGTCGTTTCCAAGAAGCGAAAGAGGAAAGTCAGGTTGCGTTCCAATCCCCAATCCTTTTCCGTTGCCAAATATTCTTCCGCAATTTTGAGGTGAGAACCGTCCATCGCCTCCGCCCGCGCAAAGGTATAATCATACAAAAACTTACCGCTGCGGTCACCGAACTCATAGCGTTTATCCAAATCCGACAGGCGATTGCCCGGCACGGCGGCGGTATTGCCCAACTGCATGAAATTATCACTGTCATGATAACCGACCGCACGGTGCACGACCGAGCCGTCGCCGTCTAAAAACAAAAGCGTCGGGTAGGCTTTTACCTTATACTTTTGTGCCAAAGCCGGACCTTCGCCCTTTTCCATGTTCATTTTTACATTGACAAAAGTCGCGTTGTAGTAGTCCGCAATTTCCTTTCGGCTGAATACATCCCGCGTCATTTTTTTGCACGGACCGCACCAGTCGGTGTAGGCATCCACAAAAATTACTTTGTCTTCCGCAGCGGCTTTCGCGAGAATTTCCGCCCACGGTGCCGTCTCGAACTGTATGCCGTCGCCCTGTGCCTGCACCCCGCTGCCGAGGTAAAAAACAAATGCCGAAAGAAGAATTATTTTTTTCATAGTCTTTGATTTTTCGAAAAAGTCCGTAAATCTCTCACCTCTCACCTCTCACCTCTCACCTCTCACCTACGACTGTATCCGCTGTATCAATCCCGACACCATTCTTTCCGCACCGCCGCCGACTTCTTTTGCCAATGCCAGCGATTTTTCCGCCGCTTTCAAGGCATCGTCTTTCTTGCCGTTTTGGTACAAAATTTTGGCGTAAGTGTAGTAAAAGTTATACGCGCCGCCCTCTTCCGCCGCATCTTTGGCGATTTTTTCGGCGCATTCCATGCAGTCTTCGTTGCGGTTAAAAGTCTTTTCCATTTCCAAAGCCAGCTTATTCAGACCTTCCGCGTCGTCTTTCAGCACTTTTTTGGCGTAAGTTTCACAGGCTTTGACATAGCCCTTGTAATCGTTGGTTTTGCGCGCAAAATTCATGTCTGCTTTTGCGGCAAATGCCGTCGCTGCGTCACCGTCGCCGTATTTTTTCATTTTATCTTTCGCTTCTTCCAAAAGGTCTTTGCTTTCAAACTGCGCGGCACGTTCGGCGGTCGCTGCACAGGCGGCGGCAATTTTTTCGGAGACTTCTTCCTTGCTCGTCACTTTTTCTACCGCGCTGCGATTTTCAATCAGCATATCAAACAAGCGACTGTCGGCGGTCACGGCAGACTCCAACAGAATGCGCAGATTCCATTTAGTCGTCATGTCGTCTTGACTGCGCACATATTCGTTGGCGATTTTTGCGGTCGGTTTGCCGGCTTGATTGAGGGCTTTGATGTAGTCATAGACCAATTCCGGTTCGCGGTTGCCGGCTTCGTATTTTTCGGCGTACTGTGCGCTGCGGTCGATTTTTCCGACGGCACTTTTGCCCAAGGCGATGAATTTATCGACGTCCATCGCGCCTTTTACCTGCTGAATGATTTTGCCGTCGTAGTCGATAAAAAACAGCGTCGGAAAAGCCGAAACGGGATATTTTTTGCGAAAAGTCAGACCTTCGCCTTTTTCCATATCCAGCTTCATATTGATGAAGTTTTTGTTGTAATAATCGCCGACTCGGTCATTAGTAAAAACGTTTTTCGCCATGCGCTTACAAGGACCGCACCACACCGCGTAGGCATCCACAAAAATCGGTTTGTCTTCTTTTTCAGCTTTTTCGAGGGCTTCCTGCCACGTGCCGTGAAAGAAGTCGATGCCCGATTGCGCTTGCACGGAAAAAGCAGCGGAAAGGAAAAGTATAAAAAGTAAATATCTCATGTTGATTATTTTTTGGTCTGCCCGAAGCAGAGAAATTTTACGCGAAGATAAGCCGAATGCAAAAGATGAACAGCATCGAAGCGCACGGCGGGCGGACAAGCGAACGGATTTAACAGAAATCTAACTCCTTTTGAGACGTTAGATTTTAGATATTAGATGTTAGACCGGGCGCGCATTGAGAAAACGGGCAACCGACAACGGTCAACCGGCAACTATTTCATAGCAAGTTCCTTCACTTTCGCAAACAATTTATCCTCGTCGCCCGTCGTGTATTTGCGTTTGTGGTAAACGATTTCGCCGTTTTTATCTAAGATAAAACTCTGCGGCAGACCGTTCAATGCGCCCGGCATGACGGAACGAAACTCGCGGTCGGTATCGTGAAAAACATCCCATTCCCACTGATTTTTTTCGCACTGTGCGAGGTATTTTTCGTAATTTTTTTGAAAATCGGTAGAGATAGCGTAGAAGTTAAAATCTGCCTCTGCTTGCCACTGCGCATATTTCTTTTTCATGGCTGCCAATTCGTAGTGACAAGGCACGCAGGTCGTCAGCCAAAACACCAAAACGGTCGGTTTGCCGTTGGTCTCGAATGCCGTTGCACTGTTAAATTTTTCGCCCGTTGCATCCGTCAGCGGAATATCGAAGGGGTATTCTTTTTTGATGTCTTTGGGATTGCGGGAAGTAACGGCAGCGTAGCGGCGCGAGGGGGTGGTGGCCACAACCGGGTCGGCAACGGGTGTAGGTATCGACTTTTTGACGGTTTCTTGTGCGGCGGCGGGAGCGGTCGTTTGCGCTTCCGGATTTTGGGTGCAGGAAAAGCAAAGGAGGAGGACGCCGAGGAGCGGAAAAAATTTGTTCATGAGTACAGTATTACGATGACGAGATTAAATTCGATTACGAAAGTAAAGGCAATTCTTATACCGATTGAAAAAGCCGGGGGCTTTTAAGGAGAAATTAACGCCGAAAACCCCGCCGCGCAACCGGTTTTCACTTCAACCGAAAGACCGCTCACAAGTTATTACGGAAAAGAAATTTTCTTTTCAAATCAATCTTTGCCGCTCATGTCGAATATGAAAGACCTGCTCACTACTCTTCCTCAAGTCGGAACCGTCCGTAAAATCCTGCTGCGACCGGCAAAACGTGCGGCTTTAAACGATGTGAAAAATGTACAAGCCGACACCGAAAAAGGACTCATCGGTGACCGCTACTCGGGTAAAAGCGGGAAGCGGCAGGTAACGCTCATCCAAGCCGAACATCTGCAAAGCATCGCGGGGTTTTTGGGGCGCACGGAGGTTGACCCGACCCTGCTGCGGCGCAACATCGTGGTTTCGGGCATCAATCTTTTGGCACTGAAGGACAAAAAATTTCAAATCGGCGAGGCGGTTTTGGAATACACGGGTTTATGCCATCCTTGCTCACGCATGGAAGAAAACCTCGGTGCGGGCGGCTATAATGCGGTGCGCGGTCACGGCGGCATTACGGCGCGGGTGCTGACGGCAGGCGAGATAAAAACGGGGGATGAAGTGCGGGCAGTTGCGTTAGAAACCGACGTTGAATAGTTTTCCGCTGAATTGATAAAAAACAACGGCAACGAAAATGATAAAATGCAGCGACTCGGCGGTGCTTCTTTTCATATTGATAAACCAAAATGCAATCAAGAATGATAACGGTACGCCGAAAAGCAGCAAGTGTTGTAAACTCATATTTGCCTGAAAAAGCATAGTCAGCGCAATGATGAAAAGAGCGCGGTACAGGACAATAACTTTCCGCTGCACCATCATCACTTTTTTGGAGGTAAAGGCATCGAGCGAAAAAACGGCGAGCAGTACCAAGAGACCGACGATGCCGCCTTTTATCAAAACGAGCGTATTGTCGGCATTTTCGTAATCATAAAAAGCCACGCCCGCCTCTGCTGTATTTTCCCACAGCAACGGCCAATTTCCGGTCACATAATATATAGTACCGACGAGCAACCACGCCGTCGACAGCCCGAAGAGGATTTGAAAAGTTTCGCGCAGGCGGAAGGCACGCAAAGACGTGACACCGATAAAAGCCCACAAAACGAGAAAGTTAGAGGAAAAATAGAAAAAACCGCCGATGCCGAGCCAAAAACCGATATTAAAAAGACGGTCGGCGGTCGATGTCTTTTTATAACATTGCATCATTTGACCGACGGCGATAATAAAAAAAGTGTTGCCGATGAGGGCGGGCGAGAGGTACAAAAAATCGGGAAACAAAGAGCAAAACAGCACGTAAAACAGTCCGGGAAAAAGTGTAGATTCGTTTTGCAGTCGATGCTCTAAAGCCGTCGCATTGATTAAGAAGGCCTGAAAAAGTAAGAGCAACCACACCGCGATTTGATTCCACAGCACGGAGTCGCCGATTTTCGACAGCACCCATTCACTAAACACCCCGCTGCTTTCCGCCGTCGGTGCGGGCGCAGAGGTAACGAATACCGAGACGTGCAGCACGATGATGTACAGCAGCAGCAGGATAGTCGTAGCGAGTTGATTAGTTCTGAAGATGTTCAGCAAGATGCGAGACTTTAGATTTTAAACGTTAGATTCCTCACACGACTTTCGTCGGTAGCCTTATGCGACTGTTTGTCCGAAGCGTTGTTTTTCAATTCAACAACTCAACAACAATTCGGCGTAAAATTAGAAAAAAAGGCTTTGCCGGGCGGAAGGGGAAGAGAGAATCAGGCGGAATGCGGAAAAAATAGTGTCATGTGAACTAATTATAAAGACATAATCACTTGATTATTAAGGAAAAATGAAAAAATACCGCTCAAAACTTTTCTTTAGTCAAATAAAATGCGAAATTTGCCCTTCTTTTGAAAAAAGACAAGACGAATAATTCGTAACTTACTATAAACCAATACAATAACGATGAGAAAAGCTGACTTGGTCAATGCCATTTCCGAAAAAACAGGGGTCGCTAAGGTAGATGTGCTCGTAACTCTCGAATCCTTCTTTACCGAAGTGAAAGGCTCTCTCGCCAACGGAGAGAATGTCTATGTTCGCGGTTTTGGTAGTTTCCATATCAAGCGCAGAGCGAAAAAAGTAGGTCGTCACATCAAGAAAAATGTCGCTATTGAAATTCCGGAACACTATATTCCCGCTTTCAAACCGGCAAAAATCTTTACCGACCAAGTGAAGGACAACGTTAAAGAACTTCCGAAAGATTAAGTTTTCGTTACAAAACTTTTTCCGAAGAGGTGCGCTTTATAAAGAGTACCTCTTTTTTTGCGATATTAGATGTTAGACTGATTTATGAAGTTTTAGAATCTAAAGTCTAACGTCTGATGTTTAAAATCTCAACAAATAATGACCAAACTTCAATCCGTCACCGTTATTTCGGCAATTCTGCTGTTTTTGGTGTTGTATTTCGGCTGCGATACCGTATCGCCCGAGCAAAAAAAGATTGGAGCGGCGCGCGCGCCGGCTATGGTCAGCACGGATATTGCAGTACTGCTGAAAGAAGCAGCCGTCAAACTCGACCCGACCCAAACCGCAGCCATCGACGTGCTGGACGCACAGGTGGAAACGGCGACGGACTCGACCAAACTCGACTATCTGAAACAACTGTCGGGCAAGTGGTACGAATACGGGCAGCCTGCCATCGCGGGCTACTATGCGCAGACGATTGCGGAGCAGGAAAATACGGAACAAGCTTGGTCGATAGCCGGCACGACGTACAGTATTTGTCTGCAAAGAAGTCAGGAGAAAAAAGTGCGCGATTATTGCTTTCAAAATGCCGTACAGTCATTTGAAAATGCGGCTTCGCTGAATGCGGATAATCCGCAGCACAAAGTAAATCTCGCGGTGCTGTACACCGAAAATCCGCCGCCGGACAATCCGATGAAAGGTATTTTGCAGTTGCGCGATTTGGCGCAAAAATATCCGCAAAATGCTTCGGTAAAAGTCAATCTCGGTCGCTTGGCCATTCAGACTTCGCAGTTTGAAAAAGCAGTAGAACGACTGTCGCAGGCTTTAGACATCGAGCCGAATAACCGTCAGGCGATTTGCTTACTGTCACAGGCTTACGAGGCATTAGGAGATGAGAAGAGTGCGGATGTGTATCGGACGCGGTGTGGAAATTAGACGATGTACGATGTACGATGTGCGATGTACGAAATTTACTGACTTTTAACCGGTTAAGTAATTTCATTCGGAGAAATTTTTGGTAATTTTTAGTCGTATATTACCGTCAACCGTCAACCGTCAACCGTCAACCGTCAACTAAACAAAAATAAAGAAA